>DAIOXA010000360.1:0-1514 GCA_036758185.1 Bacillota bacterium | reverse complement strand
GACAGTGGAGCATACTCAAAATTGTTATTCTTGAGCCGCTATACGGACAATCCCAAGAAAAGTGATTATATACACCTAAACTCCCCGGTCGAAGCCTCCGCCAACCATTTATCGGACAAACTACTATTAATAAACTGAGCACTCCTACTAACGTTAAGAAAAGTTAAGTCTTAAAATTGTATCTCATAACAATTCTCTCCCAAAGTAGTTACGTTAGGGTTAGTGAAATTTCAATTTAAGTAATAAAGCGCGATATGTCACGATAAAAATGTTCACCTAATTGTCAGCACATGTCGAGCTATCCCCTAAAACTGGTTTTTGGTCAATTGTATAGTAGATTAACCCCATTGCTACAACCTTTAACTGTAGTATATATGCACCCGTTGGTAAAGTCAAGGGAATATTCTGCCTACCCACCGGTTTTCGCCTCATCTACTCTATAACTATGCAGGCGCTTAGGATAGAAATGATACTAGTGATGCAATAAGTCAAGTCATTCTGGCCCATGCAGCTGCCAGTCTGGCCGCGGCACCTAAGGCAATGAAAAACTCAGGGTTATCAGCAAAGCTCCTGCCCATGCTGGAAAAGAGAGCGGGATGTTGCTGGGCCAATCTGGCTATGAAGCTGCCATCTCGCCAAAGTGGGCGACAACGTCGGGGCAGGACCCCTGTCTGGCGAAGCAATTCTCTGCGCCGGGGTTGTTTCAGCCAAGGCAAGGGAAGCCATACGGGACCGGAATAAGCTTGGGTTAACACTGTCAAGGTATGGTGGCTGATCCCCCGATGTCGGGGGCGGGGATCGCAAAAGCCAATCCGGGGCACCAGCACAGGTATTCCCCCCAGGGCATGGGCAGCCTGGAGGACAAAACCCTGCTCTAATCCCGAAAAACCGTACACCGTCCCCGTCCCAGCGATGCCTGGCCCCATGGCGGCAATTATGTAGTTGGCCCCGGCCACCAAGGCAGCGGCCTGGAGGGCGGTGAAGACATTCAGGGTCTCAAGGTCGCCGCCAAAGCTATGGCCCGAACTGATTACAGCTACAATGGCCCCCATTGCCCGGAGGATGCGGATATTATTGCTAAATGCCGCTGGCAGAGCGCCGCCATCGATGAGTACATAGGCAATGCGTGCCCCGGGATCCAGGTGTTTTAGGGCCAGAGCCAGGGGCGGTACCATGCTGTGGAGTTCGGCAGCCAGCACCGGAATACCCTCCACTCCCCTCTTATTTAGAAACATACTATGCCAGGGACTGTCCTGCTCTTCGGCGCAGTTCACCCTGAGCTGCAAGGGAGTATAGCGCAACTTCATCTGATGCCCCCAGCCAGCATCCATCCTTGCCGAGTTAGGCAGGACAAAATGAAAGCCCCCGCTTCCCAGGGAAAGATCTACGGCACTGGTATTGACCAGGACAGTCTGGCCCAGACTAACGCAGTCCCCCAGCCCCAGGTAATTTACGGCCCGGGTAGCTTTGCCCTCCACCTCGACCCGAAGGAATTGGACTCGGTTGTCCCCAAA
>DAIOXA010000359.1:1306-1521 GCA_036758185.1 Bacillota bacterium | reverse complement strand
CATTACAAGTCAGCTTTACGGCAGTAACCATAGGCATTTGTCTTGGCATAATCGTAGCCACCGCCCGCCTTTCCAAAGTATGGATTTTCAGGGCCCTGTCCGGGGCCTATGTCGCATTCCTCCGGGGCACACCCATGATTGTTCAGATCTTCATTGTCCATTTCGGCTTGAGCCACCCAGCCATTGGCCTGACCCTCCCTGCCCTGGCCTCCGGC
>DAIOXA010000359.1:0-1296 GCA_036758185.1 Bacillota bacterium | reverse complement strand
GTCTTAATAGTGGCGCCTACATGGGCGAAGTCTTCCGGGGCGGCATTCAGTCCATCGATATCGGGCAAAGCCAAGCGGGACTTTCCTTGGGATTGACGGATTTACAGGTCTTTACCCACATCGTCTTCCCCCAGGCCTTCCGCCGGGTCATCCCTTCTATGGGCAATGAGATGATTACCCTAACCAAGGATTCTTCCCTGGTGAGTTTTATCGGCATAGCTGAATTGACATACAAGGCAAATCTTATTGCTTCCAGGACTTACCAATACTTTACGATGTATATCGGCATCGCCATTGTCTACTTTGCCATAACCTTTATCCTCTCCACCTTGCTGGGTTGGCTGGAAAGGAGGCTGGGACCCTATGATCAGGATAGTGAACTTGGAGAAGGCCTTCGGCGCTAACCGGGTCCTCAAGGGGGTCTCTGCCACAGTGACCAAAGGCGAAGTGGTGGTCCTCATCGGGGCCAGCGGCTCGGGCAAGAGCACCTTGTTGCGCTGTGTCAACCTCCTGGAAGAACCCAATGGCGGCCAGATTTTCATCGACGGGGTAGAGGTCACTGCCAAGGGTGTTGTCAAGCACCAAGTGCGCAAGGAGACCGGCATGGTCTTTCAACAGTTCAATCTCTTTCCCCACAGGCGGGTAATAGACAATATCACCATGGCCCCCATCAAGGCGCGGGGCATGGCCAAGAAGGATGCAGAAAAAATAGGGATGGAACTCTTGGCCAAGGTAGGGCTGAGGGAGAGGGCCAGGGCCTGGCCCCATCAACTCTCCGGCGGTCAGCAACAGCGGGTGGCCATCGCCCGGGCCCTGGCAATGCAGCCCAAGGTCATGCTCTTTGACGAGGTGACCTCGGCCCTGGACCCCGGCATGACCGGCGAGGTTCTGGGCGTCATGAAGCAGCTGGCTGCCGACGGGGCCACCATGATTGTCGTCACCCACGAGATGGCATTTGCCCGGGAGGCTGGGGACAAGATAGTCTTTATGCATGACGGTGTCATTGTTGAGGAGGGGACTCCCCAAGAGCTTCTCAACAATCCCCAGCATGAGGCGACCCAGGAATTCCTGAGTAAGGTTCTGTAATTAACAAGACCGGTGGATTCATTTCCACCGGTCTTGTTTTAGCCGAAGGGCAAACACCTGGGTCACTCCGGCCTTGACCGTCCCGCTTTTTAGTGTCGTGTATCCCCCGATTACCTCTTTATTGGTCACGATCTGGGCAGTGTGCAGTTCCTTTCCCGCTCCGCTGATTACTTGCCGGTCAAATATGACTAGGGGCTGGCCGACTTCCAC
>DAIOXA010000358.1:0-1536 GCA_036758185.1 Bacillota bacterium | reverse complement strand
AGATTTACCCACAGAATATTTGACACCCCGGGCCTTAAGCTGCTCTTCGCTTTCGCCAACCATGGCCAGCTCCGGGACTGTAAACACAGCGCTGGGAACTTGGAGAGGATTAAACTCTTCATCCCCCCTGGCAAACAGCCGGTCCGCGACGATATTTCCCTGGGCAGAAGCTGCATGAGCCAAGGTGGACAGGTTATTCACATCACCAATGGCATAGATTCCCGGAATATTAGTCTCAAGCTTGGCATTGACCTTCACTTCGCCATTGTCCCCGATGGCAACTCCGGTAGCTTCCAAGTTCAGCCCGCTGGTAAATGGACTTCGTCCAATAGCCACCAACATCCGATCTGCCTTTATTATCTCGCCGCCCCCCAGGGTAACCTTGACGGCGTCACCGACATCAACGGTTTCTACCTTGCTGCCTGTCCGCACATCAACATTTCTGCGCTTAAAGGCCATGGTCAAATGGCGGCTTACCTCTTTATCTGCCGCAGGCAAGAGGACGTCGGACATTTCCACCAGGGTGACGGAAACACCCAAGGCGCCAAAGATGCCTGCAAACTCGCAGCCCACCACCCCGCCTCCCACGATTAAAAGAGAAGCAGGTAGATCGGGCGCAGCCAGAAGGTCCGAGCTATTGAACACCCTTTTGCCATCATAGCCAAAGCCCGCCGGCATAACAGGCTGAGAACCGGTGGCGATAATTATTTTATCTGCCCTGAAGACCCGAGTTTTTTCGCCGCTAATTTTCACTTTATCTCGGGCTAAGAAACTTGCCTTCCCCCGGAGCACTGTAATCTTATTCTCCTTCATTAAATACTCCACACCTCGGGCCAGACGCCTAACAGTAGAGTCCTTGTGTTTTAAGACCCGGGCATAGTCGACCTTTGGCTGTTCCAGAATGATGCCGAATTTGCCCGCCCGTTCAAACTTAGCCATCAAACCCGCAGAACCGGCCAAGGCTTTGGTGGGAATACATCCATGGTTAAGGCAGGTCCCGCCCAGGCTGTCTTTCTCAGCAAGAATTACTCTGGCGCCATGCCGGGCGGCCCTGATGGCCGCCCCATACCCTCCCGGGCCTCCCCCAATAACCATGACATCGTAGTCCATTCTCTCCCCCCCCTAAAAAAGGTTGATTAGATTCAAGTATTAGATACAGGCGATTAGATATTAGCAAAAGCTAGATTAGATAAGCATGTTAAGGGGATGTTCCAGGAATTCTTTCAGAGAAGCCAGGAAGCGAGCTCCACCGACTCCGTCAATTACCCGGTGATCCATGGAAAGAGTGACCTTAAGGACATTGTCCTTGACTGCCCCCACGGCAAGGATGGCGGTTTGGGGCTGGTGTATTACCGCCGTGAATTCTGTAATCCCATACATGCCCAGGTTGGAGACTGTAAATGTTCCCTCCTGGGTATCGGCAACCTGCATGCGCCCTTGGCGCACCCTCTCGGTCAAGGCTTCGGCCTCTTGGGCCAGTGCGGAAAGGGATTTTTCTGTGGCCCTGCGCAAAACGGGGATTTGCATACCGTCCTC
>DAIOXA010000357.1:0-1630 GCA_036758185.1 Bacillota bacterium | reverse complement strand
CAGGGCCTCGTTCAGCTCATCGGTCCACACCTCACGGCGCCAGGTGGATTTCAGCACATGGGGATTGATGAGCTCCCGAGCATCCTGCTGAAACCAACGCCGACTGGTACAATCCATCCAGACCTGAGCCTGGGTGTGGTAATGCCCTGATATGAAGGCATAGGGGGTGGACAGCACCACCGCCTGCTCCCGAGTTGCCGGTTGTAGCAGGCTCTCGGCCGCCACCGTCCCCGCCGAGAGCAGGCGCATAAAGGCTGGGCCGGCTTTTGTCTCCATGGCCGGGAAGCGCCGGGATGTGGCCAAAAACTTCTGGGCCGAAACCATCAGCTGCCGACAGACCACCAGGTCATCCCGAGCCGGCGGCAGGCGGGAGAGGAGTTCGCCAAAGACCCGCTGAAAAAAGAGGTCCAGGGGCTGTTCATCCCCTTGCCGGTATTCCTTTAACCATTCCCGGAGCAAGTCATAGCCCTGGGCTGCCTTAAAACCTACCCGCTCCCGCTGCCAAACCTCCAGGGGCAACAGCCTCCCATCCCGAACCTGGCGTCCCAGCAGCCAGGCCCGGACAGGATCTACTTTTAAGAGCAGTTGCAACGACTGGGCCAAATCCGGTAGCCCCCATTGGGGGTGGGCCAAGAGGGCTAGGGTCATAAGCGCCCGAACATAGGGCTCGTCCACCAGGCGCCGATTCTTGGTGAGGACATTGAGGGGAACCCCAACGCTCTGCAGATGCATGGACAAGGTATGTTCCAGAACCTTGTCGGCCATGGGGGCAATGACGGCAATCTCCGCCGGGGGAATTCCGGAATCCAGCAGGCGCACCACCCGCTCCCCCACCTCATCCACCAGCTGACTGCGCAAATCTGCATGGAGCAGTTCAATCCTGGGACCCGCAGTCGGCAGACCCGGCGTCCCTCTCCCTTGAATTGAGCGGTAGAGGGCCCCGGATCGGGCCAACCATTGCCGCTTTTGTGCGCGCAATAGGCTTATGCTCCCCACAGAACCGAAGCGTTGCCATGCCCCCCGGGCATCGGCGCCGAAGAAACCGGCGTGGCCGCCGTCGGTGCTAAAGCAAAGGGTTGCAGTTTTGACATGCTCCAGCATCACTTCTATAAAGTCATGGGCCGCCGATGACTGCTCATGGGTGTCGTCCACCAAGAGGTGGCGAAACACCTGCAGGCCCGCCCGGTAATCCTCATCCTGCAACAACTCTCGATATAATTCTACAGCAGCACCATAGTCCAGGGCGCCCGCCGCCTCCAACTCTTGGCGATACAAGTTCATGACCTTCTGGGCAGCCTTGAATATCCCCGGGTCCTTATCGGGCATGGCCCTGGCCAATCTGCTGCCAATCTCCTGGCGGGGGATGCCGTTTAGGCTGGCCAGCACCAGGCAGCTGCCCAGTTGGATAGCCAGGCGCTCAGGACTGGTGATGAGGCTGCCAAACTCTGGAAGTGCATCCCGCAAATGCCTCAGCATGGCAAACTGACTGGTCTCCACCGTCAAGAACTCTGGTTCCAGCCAAGTACCGCCTAAAGAGGTGCGAAGCTGGGGCCAGTTGGCGCGAATCTCCCGCTGCACCCAGCCAAAATATGTATATACAT
Organism: Bacillota bacterium; assembly: GCA_036758185.1. Taxonomy (GTDB): domain Bacteria; phylum Bacillota; class Proteinivoracia; order UBA4975; family UBA4975; genus DAIOXA01. The sequence goes on along the minus strand of DAIOXA010000357.1, from coordinate 29 downwards.
GGAGGGGACCAGCCCAGGGCAGGTCCATC
>DAIOXA010000356.1:0-1634 GCA_036758185.1 Bacillota bacterium | reverse complement strand
ACCGCTGAGCTGTGTTTCCACTGCCTTCTTGATGGCCTTCTTGGCCTTGAGGATATGGGGAACGTCGTGGACCGATACCCGGGCGACATACGCTGCACCCTGGAGGGTGGAGAGGAGTTCGGACATGCGGATGGGGTAGCCGCAGTGCTCAGCCTGACGGCCATAAGGAGATGTAGTCGTCTTCTGGCCAACTAAGGTTGTTGGGGCCATTTGGCCACCAGTCATACCATAGATGGCGTTGTTGACAAAGACGGTAGTAATCTTCTCACCCCGGGCAGCGGCATGGACGATCTCTGCCATGCCGATGGAGGCCAAGTCGCCATCGCCCTGGTAGGTAAAGACAAAATTGTCGGGATGGACCCGCTTGATGCCAGTGGCAACGGCTGGCGCACGGCCGTGGGCGGCCTGCTGCATGTCGCAGTTAAAGTATTCATAGGCCAGAACCGAGCAACCCACCGACGCCACGCCAACGGATTTTTCCCGGACACCCAACTCATCAATTGCCTCAGCCAAAAGGCGATGAATGATGCCGTGGGTGCAGCCGGGACAGTAATGAGTTTGCTTTTCGGTAAGGGCAGAAGGACGTTCAAAGATTAACTTCATTACCGCTCACCTCCCATTATTTCCTTGGCTTTGTCGATGATTTCGACAGGGGTGGGAATGATTCCAGCCGTCCTGCCGTAGAAGTGCACAGGCTGCTTGCCGTTGACGGCCAGGCGCACATCCTCCACCATCTGACCAGCGCTCATTTCTACTGTCAAGAAGGCCTTGACGGTGTCAGGCAACTGGGCGAAAGCCTTCTCGGGATAAGGAAAGATGGTGATGGGCCGGAGCAGGCCAGCCTTTATCCCCTGGTCCCGCAATTGGTTGACAACACTCTTGACGATGCGGGCGGTGGTGCCATAGGCCACCATGACCAATTCGGCATCATCGCATTTGTACAGTTCCCAGCGCTGTTCGTTGTCCTTCATATGCTGATACTTCTTCTGCAATTTCCAGTTATGCTCTTCAAGGTGTTCAGCAACCAGGGAGAGGGAGTTGATGATATTGCGCTCCCGTCCCTGGGCGCCGGTGGTCGCCCAATCCTTGGGCGGTAAGTCCCTCTTCTTAATCTCTTTAAACTCCACAGGCTCCATCATCTGGCCCAGGGTGCCGTCCCCCAAGATCATCACCGGGTTGCGGTAGTAATCTGCAATGTCAAAGGATTCCATAACTAGGTCCACCATTTCCTGGACGCTGGCGGGAGCAAAGACAAAGAGATTGTAATCGCCGTGGCCACCGCCCTTGGTGGCTTGAAAGTAGTCGGATTGTGCGGGCTGAATGCCGCCTAAGCCCGGGCCGCCCCGGATGATATTTATGATGACAGCGGGCAGTTCAGAACCGGCAATATAGGAGATGCCTTCCTGCTTGAGGCTGATGCCGGGGCTGGAGGATGACGTCATGACCCGGGCGCCGGCGCCAGCAGCGCCATACACCATATTGATGGCAGAGACTTCACTCTCAGCTTGGAGGAATACCCCGCCCACTTTTGGCATTCTCCTGGACATATACTCGGGCACTTCATTTTGGGGGGTAATAGGGTAGCCGAAGAAATAGCGGCAGCCGGCCTGAATGGCGGCTTCGCCAATGGCCTC
>DAIOXA010000355.1:843-1651 GCA_036758185.1 Bacillota bacterium | reverse complement strand
CATGCAGTCCTTAACCCGGCCCTTAATCTTGCCGTCTTCAATGAGGAAGCCCAGGTCGATATTGCCGCTGACCTGGCCGCCATAGGGGTTGCCGGCCCAGGCGCCCATGAGGGAGTGGATGATTATTCCCCGCTCCACCGACCCTAAGAGCTCCTGCAGGGGCTGACTTGTGGTCATTTCCAGCACGATATTGCTATTGCCGGGCCCGGGGAGGGAATCGGGCTGGCTGCGGAAGCCGTTGCCGGTGGACCTTAACCCTAAGGCCTTGGCTGTAACCAGGTCCAGGACAAAGCTATTTACCTTACCGCTGTCGATGATGGCGGTGCGGTTGGCAGCCACGCCTTCGCCGTCAAAGAGGCAGCCGGCGGGGGCGAAGGGGATGGTGGCATCGTCATAGAGGGAGAATTGTTCCGAGAACAACTGCTGCCCCAACTTATCTTTCCAGGGGGAGAAGCCCTTCTCCACGGCCTTGCCATTGGCGCAGGCCAGCAAGGGACGGAGGATATCGCCCAGGCCCCAGGGCGAGAAGATGACGGTATAATCCCCACTTTTTACCGGTACATTGGTGAGGCCGTGCTGAAAGTTCTCTACCAGGTAGCGGATGGTCTTTTCCACCTGATCCTCTAGCTTGCCGGAGCTGAAGCCGGCATAGAGGGAGAGTATATTTTTCCCTTCCGTTAGTTCAGCTTCCCCCATCATGGAAAACATGTTCTTGCTGTACTCTCCGCTAAAGCCTTGGGAGTTTGCGAGCCGGACGGTGGACTTGCGAGTAGTGAGATGGGCTGAGGCCAGGAGCTGGGGATGACAG
>DAIOXA010000355.1:0-833 GCA_036758185.1 Bacillota bacterium | reverse complement strand
CGTAGCTCCTCTATCGCCTCGGCGCCCATGGCGACCATGGTGTCAATGTCCACGCTGGTTGAGGGGTGCGCCAGTTCAACCTGGGGCAGCTCTGTCTGGCCCGGCAGCCCGATATCCCAAGAGCGGCCGAATTGGGCGGTGGTCAGGGCCATGTCCAGGAGCTGATCCAGATCCGTGCCGGTACTGGTAGCAAAGCCCAGCCTGCCGTCCTTGACAATCCTCAAGGCATTTACTCGTTTCTCGTTGGTGTCAATGCCCTTGAGCTTATTATTTTCGTACCGAACTGGTGTTTCCGTCACGGTGACTTGGTATAATTCTACTTGTTGGGCTTTCTTTTTTGCCCGTGTGATGAGTTCCATTACTTCTGCCCTCCAATCACGACGTTTTGGATGCGGACATGGGGCGCCCACTCACTGGTGGGTAGGGGGACCTGGCCGCCCTTGCCGCAGCCTCCGGCAGATTCATGGGGCGTGAAGTCTTTGCCCACCACGTCGATATTGGCCAGGGTGGTGAAGACATTGCCGGTGAGGTTAACATCCCGGACCAGCTCGGCCAGTTTGCCGTCGCGGATCATATAGCCTTCCCCGGCGCTGAAGGTAAACATCTCGCCGTTGGTCTCGCCGCCGTAGGACCCCTTGACATAGACCCCCAGCTTGACCCTTTGGAGCATATCTTCGAAGCTAGCTTGGCCGGGGGCGATGCAGGTGTTGCGCATGCGGCAGATGGGGGCAAAGGTGTAGTTTAGGGCTCGGGCATTGCCGGTGGGCCTTTCTCCTAACTTGGCCGCCGTCGCCCGGGTGTGGAGGCGCCCCACCAGGATGCCGTCTTGGATT
>DAIOXA010000354.1:0-1654 GCA_036758185.1 Bacillota bacterium | reverse complement strand
TATGCCTTGTCCCTAGGTTATGGCAATGAGCAGCTGGGAGAGCGCGCCCCTCGTCGGGAAGGGACAGTTACTTATATAGGGTAAATACAGGGATTGTGCCCGTCTTGGGAGGCAGGTTGCCGGCTCCACCTTGGCGGGCTTTTCTTTCGCCCTTTTGGCAGAGGCCTCCTTTGGAGGTTTCCTGGGCAATGTTCAGCCTATACATTTGTCCGAGGAGAGCAGGACCAGAAGATATTGTCCCACCATACTGTAGTATAGAGGGAGGAATGGACATTGATAAAGGCTATAGTAAATCCTGACGCCCAGGAAATAAAAGTATCGGCAGAGACCCACCGAGAGCTGGGGGCGCCCACCGCAATTGAGCTGTGCTTTGGTCAGCTGCGCAAGGAACTCCCCATTACAGTGGATTCCGTCGCCGATGGCACGGCAATTGTTCCCGGTTACTTATCATCTAAGGTCAGCATCCCCGACCTTCCCTACCAGGCTAGATGGCAAGAGGGCAAGTTGCACCTGGGACCGGTGATCGGCTTCATGAACAATCCCATATTCTTTGAGAACCCCCACTGGATTGCCTCCCGCTTCGAGAGGTACAGTGATTACCAAGGTCTGATTTTTATCTTTGCCATGAAGTATGTAGACATCAAAAATAAGCTCATCCGGGGCAAGTACTATAACCCTGTTAGCCAAGACTTTGTTGACGCTATTCTTCCTTATCCCGCAGCAGTCTACTTCCGGACAAATCCGACCCCGCAGCTGTACCGGCACTTTAAGAACCTGCTGGGGGAAGATAAGCTCTACAACTATCCATACCGAAGTAACAAGTGGGTATTCTGGAACTTGGCCCGGAATTACCCCCAGCTACACCGTCACTTGCCAGAAACCAGGGAGTTCAACACACTAGAAGATGTCCTGGACATGCTTGGCAAGTACTCTACAGTATATATAAAGCCCTACGATTTGTCCCGGGGCAGAGGCATTTTCCGCTTGGCCAAGGAGAACAAGCGCTATACCCTCAAGGATTCCACAGGTCACCTATGGTCAGCCAATAGCGACAGCATTCTGGAGCAGCTGCTGCAGAATCTACCGCGCCGAGAGTATCTTATTCAGCAGGAGATCTTTTTTTACCACCAGGGGCATAAGGCAGATTTCCGCGTTTATCTGCAAAAGAATGGCACCAAGGAGTGGAAGTATAAGTGGCTGGAAATGAAGCTTGCCATCAAGGGTAGCATCATATCTAACTTCAGCAATCGTTATGAGCTAGTGCCTGGTGAAGAAGCACTGCAGACGGTCTTTGGCCTAGGTGGAGGGGAGATGAGGCAGAAAATAGATGAGATAACCCGAATCAGCATCCAGGGCCTGGGCGCCCTGGAAGATAACGGGCATCACCTGGGCGATGTTGCCCTGGATCTTGTCTTGGATCGGGATTTGAAGGTTTGGCTGCTGGAGGTTCAACCCGACTACTACTCTGACGTCTTCCGGGTGGACTTTCAAAAGGTCCATATGCATCCAGACTCCTTTGAGTATGTCAAGGCCTTGGCAGGGTTCTAACATTACCTGATGAAGTACAGGAGACAACAAAAACCACCTGATGGTGGTTTTTTGTGTTGGAGAAAAGCCTCGACCTTAAGGCCGAGATATCGACGCCATTTGATAT
>DAIOXA010000353.1:0-1709 GCA_036758185.1 Bacillota bacterium | reverse complement strand
GGAGGGATGGCGGCGCCAAAGTCAGCCAGATTTATATCCAACTGGTCGCCTTTAAGCTTCATTGCCTGCTTTAGGGCCTTGCCAGCTGCCCTGCGGGCCTTTTCCGGAGTAAATTCCTCTACAGCGCCCAGGCCTATGAGGATGATGTGGCGGGGATTATCCCCTCCTGGAGTCAGGACAAGGGTGGTACCGAACTTGGGGGAGAACTCTTCTCTTTTCATTACCCCGTGAATTATCTGGGTTAAATTGGCATCCAGGTGGTGGCTAGCTGGTTTTTGCTCTGAAAAGCAGGCCACCAACCGGACGGGTGCATTGCCCCGATCTGTGAGTTTAATTTCCATGAACATTCCTCCTTAGCTCCTATAGATATTCTCTATAGAAACGGAATTTCCCTCTTCCGATATTATTACCCTGGGTGAAACAAAAAGTCCTGTCCTCAAAGTTTCTGGAATACTTGTCCCTATAGGGCAATAGAATAGCACATCAGATATTTAGTGAAGGAGGAGGCCAGATGAACGTCTACGATAAGGCCAGGGAATTGGTGGAAGTGCTAAAGCAGGAAGAAGTGTATGCAGAGTTTATCAAGGGGCAACGCCAAGTCTTTGACGACCCTGAGCATAAGGCGATGCTCCTGGATCTGCGCAACAAGGAGTTTGATCTGCACCGCCAGCAGCTGATGGGTAAGGAAGTTAGTGAGGACCATAAGGAAGCCCTTCGCAGGCTGTATGAAATTGCCCGGCACAATCCCACCGTGGGTCGCTACTTGGATGTGGAATACCGCTTCAGCCGCATGATGATGGATATCCAGAAGATAATCAACGATGCTGTGCCGGTAAAAAGGCCGGAGGAGATGAAGCGTTAATTGGTATTAGTTGACAGCCTAATCTGCGGCAAGTAAAATACACTTAGTGTTTTGTCGGCGCCAGGATGGCATGGTATAGTTGGCCGGGATGACCGGCCTTTTTGCGTAAGCAAGGTAGAGGAGGAATCCCTATGCAAACCACGGCCTATACCTTTGATAAGCTCTATCCCCATACCGGTGCATCGGCCATACATAACGGGACTGTGGTGAGCACCGACGGAAACATTAACTGGCTGGGGCCTGCAGATCAATGCCCCTGTCCCCCGCTATATATTGGGGGAACTGCCCTCCCTGGGTTCATTGACAGCCATGTCCACTTCACCGCCACCGGCCTCGACCTCCTGGCCCTGAATGCCGGTGAATTCTCCCGCATTGCCGACCTCTTGGCGGCAATTGGTCAGTTGGCGGATAGAGGGGAGGGGCTGGTCCGGGTATGGGGCTTTGAGCCAGATAATTACCGGGAGCGGCGCAACCCGACCCTGGCAGAGCTGGACAAGGCTTGCCCCCACAACCTGCTGTGGATAAACACCATCGACTGCCATGGTACCTTGATCAATAGCAAAAGCCTGCAGGCCTTGAGGCTATCTCGGACCCAATCCCTACTGGTGGGAGAGGACAATCAGCGGGCCCGTAACTTATTCTTAAGCACAATCAGCATTCAAGAGCGGGAGCAGGCTATCCTGGCCGCTGCAGATTTAGCAATTTCCCGGGGTGTGACCACCCTTCATGCCTTGGAGGGGGGAAGCCTCTTTCACAATAGGGATGTGGAGGCAGTTATGGCCCTGCAGCACCGCTTGCCGGTGAATATTGTGGTCTATCCCCAAGTCCTGGATGTCCAATGGGCTTA
>DAIOXA010000352.1:0-1714 GCA_036758185.1 Bacillota bacterium | reverse complement strand
GGGGGCAAGTACGCCTGAACGGCATCGGGCAATTCCCTGCCCCGGGAATCGGCCTCATAGATAATATATCCAGTCTTTCCCTTTAATTCTTGCTCGTAATAATATTCGATGCCCTCCAGGCCCTCGTCGATGCCGGCAAAGCCCAAGACATGGCTGGCCAAATTGCGGTGGGGATAAAAGCGCTTGCTCTCGATGGTGGTACGGATGCCCGCCAAGCGCAACTCCTTTACGGCCTGGGCCACATCGTCATCCACCTTGCGCTTGAGGAACACTTCAAACATATTGCGCTCCATGCGTTCCCTGAGGACACCCGTGTCCATGTTCAGAATTGGCGCCAGCAGGGTGGCTGCCTCCTGGGGGTCATCAATTTCCGAAGGGATGGCAATTATCGACTCTGCCGTGGCGCTACCGGCCAGCAGAGCGCCGTTGCTGCTATAGATAGAACCCCGCTGAGGCTGGACTGTGAGGCGTCGGTTCCACTGAGCCAATGCCTTCCGCTGTAAATATTCCCCCTGAACAAACTGAATCCAGGCCAGGCGTCCCACCAAGTAAACCATAAAAAAAGCAAAGACTGCAAGCGAAACCAGCAGCCTTCTTCGGACAAGCAAGTATGAAACTCTATTCCCCATCCCCATCCCCACTTTCCGGGTAATTCTTGCCCACATCCCTGAATTGTTCAGAATGTGGAAAATGCAAGCCCAATTCACCCAAAGCGATCTGCTCTAAACGCTCCAAGCCGGTAAGTTCGGCGATCTTAATATTTAGATGCCGTTGTTCATCGGTCAGGGTGTTAAGGACATTGGTGTCTCGGTTGATTTCTATATTGATTTGGCTAATTTGGCCGTAGCGAAATATAACCACTAAGGCCAAGGCAAGGACAAAGAGACCCGCTAAAACCCTCCGCAGCGTCTGGAGATTCAGGGGACGGCTTTTGGGTTTGGTCCGGGTAGTATAGTCCGGTTGCCGCCTGGGGTATGGATATGTGTTAGGGACCTGCGCATGGGCAGTGTTGGCTATTACCATGCTATTCACCCCCTGATTTCTTTAGAACAAAAGCTTCGTCGCCGCTCGGAGTTTGGCGCTGCGGGCGCGAGGGTTATTCTCTATTTCTGCCTTTCCCGGCAACAACGGTTTTTTCGTCAATATCTCTACTTGGGGAAGGTTGTTGCATTGGCAGACAGGAAGCTCCGGTGGGCAAATACAGGCCTGGGCCTTATCCCGAAAAAGCTGCTTGACAACTCGATCCTCCAGGGAGTGATAGGATATTGCCATTACAACTCCCTGGGGAGCAGAGAGATCTACCGCCGCCAGGAGTCCCTGCCTCAAACTTTCCAACTCGGAATTGACGGCAATGCGCAGGGCCTGAAAGACCCGGCGCCCGGGATGGCCCCCTTCCCGCCGTGCAGCGGCGGGGATGGCAGCCTTGATAATTTCCACCAAATGACCGGTAGTTCTTACAGCCTTCAGGCCCCGCTGCTGGACAATAAACTGGGCGATGCGAGAGGCCCACCTCTCTTCACCATAGGTGCGGAAGATGTGGGTTAGGTCCCGTTGGGACCAGGTATTGACAATTGTCTCTGCACTAAGCTCCCCCATCTGATCCATGCGCATATCCAGGGGGGCGTCATGCTGATAGGCAAAGCCTCGTTGGGGATTATCCAATTGCCAGGAAGAGACGCCCAAGTCAAAGAGAAAGCCGTCTATGGGCCTGTCC
>DAIOXA010000351.1:0-1819 GCA_036758185.1 Bacillota bacterium | reverse complement strand
ACCTGCTCATCCGCCTGGAACCCAAAGGGCCTGAGGAGAGGGAAATTACCTTTACTCCTACTGGGTCCCACCACTTGAAACTAGTGACGGAGTTGATAGGATGTTGACCTTGGCAATTGACACAACAACGGCAGTGTGTAGCGTCGCCCTAGCTAGAGACGGCCAGGTGCTGGCTGAGATTACCACCAACCTGCCCCGCACCCATTCTCAACGCCTAATGCCTTTGGTGGACGCGCTATGCCAGGAAACGGGGCTGGCGCCAGTAGATTTGGAGTTGCTGGCGGTGACTCGGGGACCAGGTTCCTTTACGGGCTTGCGTATCGGCATCGCCACCGTCAAGGGGTTGGGCCTGGCCTTAGGACTACCCGTGGTGGCGGCGTCCTCCCTCCAGGTCCTGGCCCACAACTTCGGGGGCAGAGCCCTGGTCTGCCCCGTGCTCAATGCCCGGCGGGAGCAGGTGTACACCGCCCTGTTTCGGACGGGAAGCGACCCGGCGCCCCAGGTAATTATGCCGGAACAGGCAATATCCACCGCCCAGCTCCTGGAGGTGCTGGGGGAATATGATGAGCCGATCTGGTTCTGTGGCGATGCAGTCAGCTTGATACTACCGTCAATCCAAAAAGCATTGCCCCAGGCCAAGGAAGCTCCCCTGCACCTTGGGGGCCCCCGGGCTGCGGCCATGGCTGACTTGGCCCGATATTTGCCGACAATCCCCGTCGATGAGCTGACCCCCCTCTATCTCCGAGAATCCCAGGCTGAAGTGCAGCTGCGGCTGAGACAGGAAGTGGATCATGGCTGCTGATATCGAAATTGTTGCCATGACTCCCCTGCATTTAAAGCGGATTATGGAGATTGAACAGTCCTGCTTTACAACTCCTTGGAGCAAGAACACCTTTTATCGGGAGCTGGTCAGCAATCCCTATGCTAATTACATTGTGGCCATGGCCGCTGAAGAGGTGGCTGGTTATGCTGGGACGTGGCTGGTGCTGGACGAAGCCCATGTCACCAATATTGCCGTGGCCCCAAAATGGCAGCGCCAGGGGGTGGCAACAAAGCTCATGGAACATCTGCTGCGCATCTCCTTGAGTCGGGGAGCCAACAGCATGACCTTGGAAGTGCGCTACAGCAATACTGCTGCCCAAAATCTATATGAGGGCTTCGGCTTTGTGGCGGCTGGGGTCCGCAGAGGGTACTATACGGATGACAATGAAGATGCCCTGATTATGTGGCTGAAGGATATCGCTGCCTATTTTGACAGAAAGGAGCAGGCCAATGGCTAATATTTTGGCGATAGAGACTTCCTGCGACGAGACCGCCGTGGCCATCGTGGCGAGTGGCCAGGAAATCTTGGCCAACCAGGTAGCTTCTCAGATAGAAATCCACGCCCGCTTCGGTGGCGTGGTGCCAGAAATCGCCTCGCGGCAACATCTTCTGGCCCTAAATCCCCTGATTCGTCAGGCCCTGGCTGAGGCTGACCTGGGCTGGGAAAATATCGACGCCCTGGCCGTCACCCAGGGTCCCGGCCTGGTGGGGGCTCTGCTCATCGGCGTGTCCACCGCCAAGGCATTGGCCTGGTCCCTGGATAAACCCTTGGTGGCTGTCAACCATATGGCGGGACATATCTATGCCAATATGCTCAGTGGCCCGGTACGTTTTCCCTTGGTCTGTCTGGTAGTTTCCGGGGGGCATACCGAACTGATTTACATGAAGGAAGACTTGAACTACAAACTCTTGGGCCAGACCCGGGACGATGCCGCCGGAGAGGCCTTTGACAAAGTGGCCAGGGTGCTGGACCTGGGCTATCCCGGGGGACCGGCGG
>DAIOXA010000350.1:1599-1835 GCA_036758185.1 Bacillota bacterium | reverse complement strand
GAGGTATGGCGCTGCCATGGGCGCTAGGACTGTGAAGGAGCTGGAAATAGCTGACTTGAGAGCTAGTACAGTAATAACTATAGAGAACAAGGCCAGCTACCGGGAGTATTGTAGCCAGATGGATGATGGGACTTTGGCCATCTACCTGGCCGGTTTTCCTGGCCCTATGAAGAGGTTATTCTTAAGGAAACTCTACGACTATGGGCAAAAAAATCGCTTCGAGATACGCTTTCTTC
>DAIOXA010000350.1:0-1586 GCA_036758185.1 Bacillota bacterium | reverse complement strand
GGATTCAGGATCTTCAGGAATTTAAAGGATGTAGTATCCATTTTGGATCCGTACTTTATGGATGTTGAGACATTGCTGAAATATCGGGGGCAGTGTCAACCATTAGCCAAAGGTTACCGTAAACAATTAGAGGAATTGATGAAGGACCAGGGGTACCAAGATTTCTATGCAGTAGTTGACGCGATGCTCCGAGAGAATATCCGCCTTGAACAGGAAAGCATCACTTTATAGGCAATGCCTTGCCTGATATTTATTGTTGGTTGAAAAAACTGGATCATTCTTGCAGGAGTTGTGGGGGCTTCTATATTACTTACCAGGAGGAGTGGTGATGGTTTCAGCCAAATGCGGTGATTTATGCGATGGTAATCTTGCCTGGGGTAGCTTTTTTCAGCGCAGGGCTTGCCGCAAAAGTCTGGCCTGTTTTAGCGGCAAGTGTAGCTTTCATTGTATTTCACTTGTTGATGACACTAAAGAGTTTTCCGATTCTTTGAGTAGGGTGAGGAAAGTCAGCCTGGTCACTTCTAAGAAACGGGATAAGCCTAATAAATCGACTACCTAAGCAAATTTATGTTTAGGGACGCTAAATGTCTTGACAAGGGGTCAAAAGAGGGCTACATTAGATACATATGTTTTGATGATTAAAAGCCAATGCGGCTTTTATTTTTTCAGGAGGGTAAGTTATGGCGGTAAGTAGAGGATTTTTTGCTGCAAAGGACTTGACCCAGGGGACACCCTGGAAAAGAATCGTGGAATTTGCTATTCCAATGCTCATCGGTAATATCGCCCAGCAATTTTATAATACCGCCGATTCCATCATCGTTGGTAAATATATCGGGGACAATGCCTTGGCTGCTGTGGGTAGCGCTGGCCCAGTCTTAAACCTGCTATTAGTGCTTTTTGTGGGTGTGGCGGTGGGTGCAGGTATTATGGTGTCGCAGTACTATGGCGCCAAGGACAGGGAGAATTTGTCCCGCACCATTGGCACTTGTATTACATTGACGGCCATTACTTCCGTTATCATTATGGTTATTGGCCCCCTGGTGAGCAGACCTCTGCTGGAACTGCTGAATACACCGCCGTCTATCATCGATTGGTGTGTGGGGTACGTCAATATTTTCTTTATCGGCATCGCCGGCTTTTCCTATTACAATATCTTTGCTGGGATCCTGCGGGGGCTTGGCGATTCGGTTTCTGCACTTGTCTTCTTGTTGATCTCCACCGCCCTCAATGTGGGTTTGGATATCCTCTTTGTGTCTGAGTTTGGCATGGGTGTGCCGGGGGTTGCCCTGGCTACGGTTTTGGCCCAAGGCGTATCGGCAGTGTTTTGTCTACTAAAGCTCAAGCGCATGACCGACAGCTTTGACCTCAATTGGTTCATGCTCAAACCAAGCTGGAAGCTCTCCCTTACTGTAATAAAGCTTGGCTTACCATCGGGATTGACCCAAGCCATTTTCTCCATGGCCATGATAGTGGTTCAATCATTGGTCAACAGCTTTGGCGAGTTGGTTATAGCTGCCAATGTCATAGTGATGCGGGTGGATGGCTTTGCCATGATGCCTAACTTTTCCTTTGGAACTGCCATGACC
>DAIOXA010000349.1:0-1836 GCA_036758185.1 Bacillota bacterium | reverse complement strand
GGTTGATCTCGCCAGCTATGGCAGGGGCTGCCAGGACTATGGCAAGAATGGCGCCGATTTGCAGCAAGTTCTTGGGATTCCACTGGGTCCATAGATAGAAGGTATAGTCCTCCAGCATAGGTTCAAATTGCTCTACTAATTCCGGCTGCAGGAATTCTGTCAGCATGTTTTCAAACATGGTGAACCAGCGAAAGCTCCAGGCGGAAAAAATCCCCATTCCCGCCAAGACCATGACGCCGATTATCATTGTCCAGCGCTGTTCCCGCAGTTCCTTTGCCAATAAGGAGGGCTTAAGCATTGATGCCGCCTCCTTCTCCGACATAATCTAAGAAGATGCTTTCCAAATCTTGCTCAATTACCTCCAGGACAAAGTGGGGCGTATTCTTGAGGGATTGGTAAATATCATCGAAGTTCTCAGCCACCGTCAGCAAGTAACCGCTACCCTGGCGTTCAATGGCTTTAATGCCCGGCGTGGCCAAGAGCTCCTGGGGAGGGGTCTGCTGGAAGACGACCCGAATGACCCTTTCGTTATACTTAAAATCATCCAGGGGGCGAAGCACCTTGAGGCGTCCCCCTACCAGGATAGCAACCCAGTCAGCAACCCGCTCTACATCGGAGAGGATGTGGGATGAAAAGAGCACGGTGGTCTCGCCACCGGCAACCTCCCGGGTCAAGGTCTGGAGAAAGCGGCGGCGCCAGACTGGGTCTAGACCGGTGGTGGGCTCATCCAGGATAAGCAATTCCGGGCGTTGGGCCAGGGCCAGGGTCAGCGCCAACTGAGTGCGCATCCCCTTGGAAAGCTCTCGAATTTTGGCGCCGGGATGGAGGTCAAAGGCCTCCAAGAGATGCCGAGCCCGCTGGCCATCCCAACGGGTATAAAAAGAAGAGTGAAAGCGCACCAACTCATCCACCTTCATCCAGGGGAAAAAGCTGTTCTCTTCCGCCACATAGCCTACTTTACTGCGCAGGGCAATGGACTGGGTTTGACTGTCCAGACCCAATACTCGGGCGCCCCCGGAATCGGGCCGTAGCAAGCCCAGCAGCAAGCGGATCGTCGTCGTCTTGCCGGCACCATTGGGTCCGATGAGGCCAAAAATGCTGCCCCGGGGCACTGCCAAGTTGATATTCTTAAGCACATGTCGGCCGTTAAAGATTTTGCCCAGCTCTTTGGTTTCGATAACGTTCTCCATTCTAGTCCTCCTCCCTCCTTGCCCATTTTTCCAAAGCAGCATCCAACATGTCCCGCAATTGGTCGGCACCCACCCGCAGGTGGTAGGCCTCCACCAGCAGTTCCCGAAACTTATCCTCCAGGCTGGTCAGGTCTCTAGGCAGTGGCGCATCAGTGATAAAGGTGCCCAGCCCCTGGCGACGGATGATTATCCCTTGATCTTCCAGGATGCTATAGGCTCGGGCGACGGTATTGGGGTTAATGGCCAACTGCCCTGCCAGTTCCCGCACCGAGGGCAATTGTCTGCCCGGGGGATACATGCCACTTGCTGCCGCCGATTTTATCTGATCGACCAATTGCTGGTAGATGGGCAATGCTGCCCGGGGATTGACAAATAGTTGCAGACCAGTCACCTCCCACTGTGTCGGTGTACTAATGTTATAATACACCGTTGCCCCTCCTTCGTCAAGGCATAAAAAAACGCCCAATGGGCGTTTAGTTTACTTGAGTGGTCCAGAATCTATCCATTTGTTCTTTTATGGCCCGGGGCAGGTCGACACCCTGGATCTGGGCCAGTGCCCGGGCAACTTGAAGCATTTTATATAGAAGGATAATATCGCTGCGGCCACCTACCAGGCCGGAAGTCAGTTGATGTAACTTGTAATAGT
>DAIOXA010000348.1:0-1866 GCA_036758185.1 Bacillota bacterium | reverse complement strand
AGGACGGTGGGGGCAACCCCCCGTCGGTTCAGGAAGACCAAGGCCTGCTCCCCCTTCGCCAAAGTCTCTTCCAGGGCGAACCTCAACTCCCGGCTCAGCATATCGCGATTGCCCTGGGCTAGTTCTTGCCGCATGTCGATGATTTCTGCCGTTACCGATGCGCAGGAATGGACGCGATGGGGCAGTTCTATTAACTCATAGCGCCCGGCCTCAGCCCGGGCAAAGGATTCTAAGGCAGGAGTTGCACTACCCAGCACCAACAGGGCTTTATGCCACTTGGCCCTGAACACCGCCACATCCCGGGCGTGGTAGCGGGGGGTCTCGTCCTGCTTGTAGGCAGGTTCATGTTCCTCATCCAGTACAACTAAGCCCAAATTATCCAAAGGCGCAAAGGCAGCAGAGCGTGTGCCAATTACGATTGCGTATTCGCCCCGGGAAATCTTATCCCAGTCCGCAGTCCTATGGCTGGCACTGAGACCGCTATGCAGGACGGCGACCAATTTGCCAAAGGCCTTTTTAAACCTGGCCACCACTTGTGCCGTCAGGGCAATTTCTGGAACAAGAATCAGGGCGGTCATACCCAAGTCCAACACTCGTTGGGCCAGACGTATGTATATTTCTGTCTTGCCGCTGCCGGTGACCCCATACAGCAAGTACTCACCGCCCCGAGAAAAATCCTCAGATTTCTTGGCAACCTTGGCCAGCACCGCCTCTTGCTCATCCGTGAGGGCTTCCACCTCCGGCAAAGACCAGGGGCTGTGGACCTCATCTGCTGGAATCAGTATTCCCTGCAGCACTAAATTGTTAATGGGCACCAGGGAAACCCCCAAAGCCCGGCTAAGCTCTGTTTTAAGCATGGGTTGCCGGGTGCGCAAATAATCGACAACCTGTTGCTGCTTGTCGGTGAGATCGATGGTAGCCGCCACCTCATCTACCCGCCAGCGCACCAAAGGCACACCACCGGATTCAGGAGGGAGCATGGCCGAGAGGGCGGTGGCCACCGAACAACCAGACCTGACGGCGAGCCACTTGGCCAGTTCCACCAACTCTAGCGGAAGGGATCCGGGTATGACCTGGACATCCTTGAGCTCATATTGAGACTCCTGGGCATGGGCAATGACAATGCCCTGCACCTGGCGTTTGCCCAGACTGACCTGGACAAAGCTGCCCACCGGGGCAGAAGCTTGGGAGGGAATGCGATAATCCAAGGGTTCCTCGAGGTCAGCAAATTTAGCAAAAATCACAACCTTGGCCACGGCCAACCTTCTCCCCTCCCTTTTCATGCGATTATTGGTATTATAGCACAAAAAAAAGCGGTTAAACCGCCACAAACCACTGCACAAATTTATAGATGCCAAAGAGCATGATCACCAGTAGCGCAACCCGCAGCACAGCATTTCGGATGACTATCGCCGACATAAAATCCCTCCTTAGCGACAATATCCCCTTCTATATTTAGGTTATTTATACTTCTCTACATAGTTGCGTTAGTCCTATGAAGTGAAAAAAAAAACTTAAAAAAATAAACGCCTTACCGACGTTTATTTAAAATCCCCCTGCTTATTGCGCTGAAACTCCAGTTGCTCACTGAGGATTTCATTCAATGCCGTAGAGACCGGCTTTCTTGCCCGGTTTTTCACATTCTCGGGGGGGTCATAGGCTTGAATATTGCGAGCGCGGCGGGCTGCAGCCACCACCAGAGTATACTTGCTGTCGACTTTTTTGAGAAGATCATCAATGGAAGGCTTAAGCAAAGAGCAGTTCCTCCTATTCTTCTTGTTCCGAGGCTTTGCCGGTCAAACGGTGGGCCACTGTCTCGGGCTGAACCGAGGAGAGGATGATGTGCCCGCTGTTCATAATCACCAC
>DAIOXA010000347.1:0-1866 GCA_036758185.1 Bacillota bacterium | reverse complement strand
TCCCCCATTGATGGTTACGATCTTGTCTTGACCATCGATGAGGTCATCCAACATATTGTTGAGCGGGCGCTGGATAAAGCTATGGTGGACTTTGCCCCCGAGTCAGCCGGCGTCATTGCCGTAAATCCCAAGACCGGTGGAATCTTGGCCTTGGCAGGGCGACCGGATTTTAACCCTCAGCACTACGGGGATTATCCCGCCAGCTATTGGCGCAATCCCCTGATATCCAACTCCTTTGAGCCAGGCTCCACCTTTAAACTGGTGACAATTTCTGCCGCCTTGGAGGAAGGAGTGGTTACCTTCCATGACGGATTTTTCTGCCCCGGCTATTTTTCGGCAGGGGGCCGCAATATCAAGTGTTGGAGTGCCGGCCATGGCCCCCAATCCATAAAAGAAGTGCTCTGGAACTCCTGTAACCCGGGATTTATGTCCATGGGCACTCGCCTGGGCAAAGAAAGGCTCTTTGATTATATTCAAGCCTATGGGTTTGGCGGCAGGACAGGGATTGACCTGCCGGGTGAAAACACAGGCATCCTCTTTAATGTCGATACCATGAGCAGTGTCGATTTGGCCGTTGCGTCCTTTGGCCAGGGCAACGCCGTCACTCCCCTTCAGCAATTGATGACCGCCGCTGCCCTTGCCAATGGAGGCGTACTGATGAAACCCATGGTGGTCCAGGAAGTGCGCACCGAATCGGGAGAATTGGTGGAGAGGTATGAGCCGGAAGCCATCCGCCAGGTAATAACTCCCGAGACAGCAGAGGAATTGACCGTAGTATTGGCCGACGGAGTGGAGCGGGGTTCCGGCGTCTTCGCCATGGTGGAAGGCTATCGCATAGCGGGAAAGACCGGGACGGCTCAAAAGATCGCCCCTGGCGGCGGCTATCTAAATAACCTTTTCATCCTCTCTTATGTGGGCTATGGCCCCATCGACGATCCACAGATTGCCGTCTACGTCTTTGTCGACGGCGCCACTAGGGGGCCAAACTGGGGCGGCCAGGTGGCAGGTCCGGTATTCAAAGAGGTCATGACTGAGGTAATGAGGTACTGGAATATTCCTCCCAGCGCGGAATTTGCCAGGCCTCAGCTGCCTGAAGAAATAGAAGTTCCTAGCTTAGTTAACCTGACAATAACCGGGGCCATGGACTTGGCAGATGCTCTCGGCTGCGGTCTTAGAATCGAAGGGGAAGGGGACCGAATCATCGCTCAAACCCCCAAGCCCGGGGCAATGGTTCCCCATGGCGCCACGATAATAGTCTATACCGGTGAAGGCCAGGTTGGCCAGGATGAAGTGACCGTTCCCAGCTTGGAAGGCCTTTCTTTGCGAGAGGCCAGCGAACTCTTGGCGATGTTGGGTTTGCGCCTGGAGTCCTCGGGTAGCGGCATTGCCCAAAGTCAGGATCCCCCCGCCGGGTCCAAGGTCAAGACGGGGACGACTGTCAGGGTAAACTTTGGCGAACCTAGTCCTGGGTAGGGAAAATATATTATAATTGTTGTTGCAGTCAACTGTTAAGGATGTGATGAAGTGAAGATCAAAATTTCTGATGTAATAGCTGTGACAGAAGGTCGTCCTACCCCCGGGGCCGACGGGATAGTAGAATCAATAGTTATCGACAGCAGGGACGCAGTATCTGGCAGTCTCTTTGTGGCCTTTGTCGGTGAACATGTCGACGGCCATGATTTTGTTGCCGACAGCTACAACCGGGGCGCCTTGGCTGCCTTGGTGGAACGAGATGTGCTAGCGCCCCAGGGTCTTGTAACCATTCGCGTTGACAATACCGAAACGGCCTTGCAAAGGCTCTCTGCCTGGCAGCGCAGCAAGTTTAGCGATCTGCAGGTTCTGGCCATAACCGGGAGCAGTGGCAAG
>DAIOXA010000346.1:1657-1893 GCA_036758185.1 Bacillota bacterium | reverse complement strand
GGTTGGGGGACCACCTCCATAAAAGGATGGAACACCTATCCGGAGGCATGAAGAGAAAGCTCAATGTAATTCTTTCTCTACTTCATGATCCCCAGCTCATCATTGCCGATGAGCCAACAGTAGGCATCGACCTTCAGTCCAAGCTGGAGATTATTCAGTTCATCAAGGGAGTCTGTACCCAGGGAAAGACTCTGTTCTTTTCCAGCCATAACATCCAGGAAATCCAGCAGTTGTGT
>DAIOXA010000346.1:0-1635 GCA_036758185.1 Bacillota bacterium | reverse complement strand
GGAGGCTGCCACCGCCTTTGCAAAAAGAAGGGAGCCGGCACTTCCTGGGGGTTGGAAAGCCTTTACCTTTCTCTTCAGTAACTTTGACTAGCCTCAGGATATGTGCAGGTTATCCCCACCTACTTTGATTGAGAAAACTCTGATTTTTTTAATGTTCCGTTTAACTAATCCAGCTTTTAGGAGGATTACAAGGTAAGGTGTCGAAATAATATGTAGGAAATTGTCTAATTAAGGTAAAGAGGATTGTCCTCAAACACAATTAACTTGAAGGGAAGGGTAAAAATGTACTGTATTCAATGTGGGAGCGAAATCCGAGAATCCAGCAAGTTCTGTCCATCTTGCGGCCATACAAACTCTGATGATGCCCTCAACACAACCACCGCAGAGTCATCGTTTGCCTTGCGCGGGCCGTCAAGGTTGGGAATTTCGCTTCAGTTGTTCGGTGCCGCTCTCTATTTTCTGGGAATGATCGACCTGCTCGGCCTTATTGTAGTGACTGGATACGTGTTTATCTTTGAACGCGACGAGTGGTTGAAAACAACTGCCCTGACGGCCCTTGTAATAACTGTGGCTATCTCACTGTTACGGGTGGCGGTTGGTTTCATCGACTATGTATTTGCCGCACTGAATATCATGATTCTTTGGGTAAGCGATGCCGCACCACTGAGGTGGCCGGCAAATATCGGTTCTCTCCTCAGGAATGTAATTGATATAACCCGAGTGGTTTTCCTGATGTCGTTGGGCGTACTAACTCTTCTGGGTAAACAATGGAAGACAAAAAAATTAAATCTATTTGTCGGAAAACATCTGCCGCAGGTAACTGAAAAATCTACGGAGGTGAGTTAAGCGTGGAGGCAAGAACGAATAAGGTTAGTCAATTGGTGCCTATGTTTACCCAAGTCGGGGTAGGTATCGCAATTCTCCTGATTGTATGGCTGGTAGTAGTAAACTTACCCATGATTGACAGAATTCCCTTCCCTATGGACTTTTCCCTTTCAGAATTGTTAAAAGCTGTAGTGTTGATATCTATAGTTGCCGTCTTGTTAAACTTTGCCGGCAGGCTTGAGCGACGCCTTATTTATATGTTCCCCCGCTTTCCCGAGGGCGGCAGGATTATCAAGATGTTTGTATATATCATCTCAATTTTGATTGTCTACTTTGCCCTTAGCCCCCTGATTATTATTTACTTGGGAAGCTTTGATTGGATCTACCACTTGCTGTTTTTAGTCGGTTTCTTGGTGGTGCTTGCCATTATGAGCTTTACTATTTATGCGAATATGGAACAGCTTGGACAGCTCCTTTCCGGGGCATCCCCCAAATCCGGACCGGTTTGCACTAAATGTGGAGTTATCAAGCCGCCAGGTGCCCGCTTCTGTAATCTGTGCGGGTCCAAAGCGCCTGAGGCCCTTACATGTTCTGTCTGCAAGATCCCTCTCAAGGCCAATGCACAGTTCTGTCCCGGGTGCGGGGCATCTGTTGGCGGTTCTGATAAGGTGCCCCCACAGGCCAATGTGTGTGCTACCTGTAATACGCCGCTGAAACCTGATGCTAAATTCTGCCCAGGCTGCGGCCAGGCCACTTCTTCGCCTGAAAAAACAGAAGAAATAGAGGAAGTTTCTCCTTCGATACCTACCT
>DAIOXA010000345.1:1448-1917 GCA_036758185.1 Bacillota bacterium | reverse complement strand
TCTTGCCTTCAGACAGGTAGGGATTGATGGCGGCATTGCGGTTATACCAGCCCCATTTTTCAATAGCCGCCATTGAAAGTTCAAAGGCATCCCGGTAATCGCCCTGGACTGAGATTACCTTGGCCCCGTAAATTAATAGCTGGGCCACCTTGCCCTGGGGCGCCCGCTCCGGCACAAAGATAACGGCTTTGAGCTTGCCACCCAGAGACGCGACATTTCCCGCCAGGGAAGAGGCTGCGTTGCCGGTGGAAGCGCAGGCGATTGTTTGGGCGTCGGCCTCCAGCGCTTTAACCACGGCGATGGCCGAGGCTCGATCCTTGAGAGAGGCGGTGGGATTCAGGCCATCGTCCTTTATGGAGACTGGGTGCTTTAGTCCCAACTCCCGGGCCAGGGCACCGCTGCTGTAAAGAGGAGTCCACCCCACCCGTAGGGGAGGACGTTGTGTTTCGGGCTGCACCGGGAGCAGGGG
>DAIOXA010000345.1:0-1438 GCA_036758185.1 Bacillota bacterium | reverse complement strand
GTAGCGCCACATGCTATAGTCCCATGACTTAGCTAGGCTCTCCTTTCCCCAATCTTGACTAATTTTTGCGTAATCATATTTTACTTCCAGCACCCCGCCGCAGGCACAGAGGCCGCTATTGGGGTTCGGGTCATACTGTCTATAGCAGCGGATGCATTCCAGTCCTGTTACATAGCGCATAATTTCCACCTTTCCCCCAGCAGGGCATTACAGTTTATCCAGCAGGCCGGTGCGGCGGTTAAATTCCTCCACCAAGGCATCAACCTTCGGGGCCTGCTGTTGAATGCCGCCCCAGTATTCTTCATAATCGTACCACTGGGCATTGAGCTCATCCAACTCCCGGCCCTGCTGCTCGATCCAGGTATAGTACTTGAGGTTGTGGATGCGTTGGCGGTCGACATGAGTCAGCTCCAACAAGTTATCTGTGCGCTGTCCCAGAAGGCTATGATGGTAGTCCACGGCTGCTCGCACTGGAGTGTAAGGGCCATGAATGGCGGTCATCTCTTGCAGACGGGATCCATACATCTCCATGGAATCTGTAAACACCGTCATGATGACATCCTGTTCTGTCATGGCATAATAGCGGGCAAACTTGATGGCGCTGAGCAGGTTGGCAATGCCGGAAATCCCCAGGAAAGACAGGTTTTCAATAACTTCAGGGGTAACTCCCTGTTCCATGAGGTACTGCTGCCCCACGGGATCATTGAAGAGGCGCATGACAAACATGGCATCATTGTCATCAATGGCAGTAACTAGATCTGTATTGCGCACGTTGTGAATCCAAGGCACGTGCTTATCGCCGATCCCCTCCAAGCGATGGGCGCCAAAGCCGTTGTTGAGGAGAGTGGGACATTGCAGGGCCTCGCTGGCGACTATCTTGGAATGGGGATATAATTTCTTGAGGCGGTCACCGGTGGCAATGGTACCAGCGGAACCAGTGGTCACCACCAGACCGGCAAAGCGATGGCGGCTCCCCATACTCTGGGCCAGAACCTCTTCCATGGCACTGCCCGTCACTTCATAGTGCCAGAGATAGTTACCCTCTTCTTCAAACTGGTTAAATATCACTATGTTATCCCGGGTTCTGCGGAGCTCCCAGCACTTATCAAATATCTCCTTGACATTGCTTTCGGTACCGGGGGTGGGGATGATCTCGCCCGCAACCTGCTCCAGCCAGTCAAACCGCTCCTTGCTCATGCCCTCAGGCAAAATAGCGATGGACTCGCAGGCCAAGAGCTGGGAGTTATAGGCGCCACCCCGGCAGTAATTGCCAGTGGAAGGCCACACCGCCTTCTGGGTGGTAGGGTCAAATTGGCCGGTGACGAGGCGGGGAATTAAGCAACCATAGGTGGCGCCGACCTTGTGGGCGCCGGTGGGGAACCACTTGCCCACCAGGCCTACAATGCAGGCGTCGACGCCCGTCAGCTCCCGGGGCAAC
>DAIOXA010000344.1:0-1920 GCA_036758185.1 Bacillota bacterium | reverse complement strand
GGCCATGATCATTCTATCCATGGTTTTAGGGAGTGTTCTTTTTATATCCGCAAATTATTATGCAAAACTTCAAGAAAGTTTAAGTCAGCAGAATTTTGAAAAAACAATGGTGAATTATGACTATAAATTAGTAACCAATGGCACATTAAATTTGATGCATAACACGTTTTATAAGAGCCACCTAGTTGGCGTTAACAGAGCCACCCGCGCAGTGGGATGAGAGCCACTGACGCGCTGGAAGGGAGCCACCCCCCCCAGGGCAGGAGGGGGCGTCCTAAATGTTAACTAGATAAACGCATAGACCTGCTTCCCTTGATAATAATTTTGTAGGCCTGAGCCGATAACCGGTCCGTAATTGCTTCCGCTGCTACCGGGACAGGGATCTGTTCAAGCCATTCCGCAGGTTCATATTGTGAGGCAATGATAGTGGCTTGGTTATTATGCCGACGGTCAATAATCCATAGCAACAACTGTGCATCTTCCTCAGTAATGGGAAACAAAAGCCATTCGTCGATGATAAGGAGATTATACTTGACAAACTGCTTGCGCAAACGGTGAAAGGCCTCGACTCCTTTTGTCTTAGCCAGTTTCAAATCATCTAGTAGATCTGATAGCTGAATATAACGGGTGGATAAAAAACGTCTGCAGGCAGCCTGCCCCAGTGCTTGGGCCAAGTATGATTTTCCTGCTCCTGTAGGCCCTACAATAATGATATTACGTGCGTGGGGAATGTAATTACAGGACGCCAGTTCCAAAATAAGATTGCGATCAAGGTGCCGGTCATCCTCATAGCTGATGTTCTCTACACAGGCTGTCCTGTTCTGGAACTTGGCTGAACTTATGAGCCTTTGCAGCCGGCTATGCTGGCGTTTGCTAAATTCCCAATCCACCAGCAGGCCCAATCGATCCTGAAAGTCCATTTCCCGGTAAGAGGGATCTGTTTCTTGTTGTCTGAGGGCTTCCACCATACCAGTAAGTTTCATGTGCTTTAGCTTGTTCAAAGTTTCCTGACTAAGCATGGTCGTCACCTCCGAAATAGCTCGCCCCCCGCTGAAACCCGCGTGGGGATGGTTTCTGTTCAGTTTTCTTTTTCTTTGGCTGCCTAGTGACATCCATGTCTTTTTCAAGGATATTCTTAAGTTGTTGATAAGTAGGTGAAGATGTCCGTGATAGAATCAAGATACTAGCCCTTTCGAGCCTCTCGGCACCGTACTTCTCTTGGAGATTCAACACCCCAAAACAGGAACGGTAGGCCTGCTGTTCAACAATGGCACGATTTAGAATCGCTTCAATAACCCCGCGGGTGGCGCTGCCCGTCTTTTCAGCCCATGATAGAAAACGGTCACGGTCCCAGTCTGCAAAGAACAGCTTATCCGGCGGCATGTGTTCCATGATAGTAGCGTAATTAGCTTTCCCCCACAGCCTTTTATGTGACGCAATCCGCTGGTGGTGATAGAATATCTCTACAGAGGATTGAGTTGCCCGGATATCTACATCTTCTCCCAGGTGTTCGAAGGGAACTGAGTAGAATTTACGTTGGAAGGCGATGTGGCAATTCGGCTGGACCTTGGCCTTTCCCCATTGGGCGAGCTCATAAGGGGATTCGGGAAGCGAGAGCATATAATCCTTTTCTTCGGCAAGATAGGATGACCATCGGCTCTCGCTTTTCCCTGTCAGGGGTGCTTCGTTGACCTGGTTCAAGGCGGTCTGTACACGCTGCTGCAGATCCTGAAATGAAAGGATTTGCACATTGCGCAGCCTGGCCATGATTTTTCGGGACGCAATCAGGACACTGTTTTCGACTGAAGCTTTATCCTTTGGTTTTCTTACCCGGGCGGGTAAAATAACGGTTCCATAATGAGCGGCCATTTCCTGATACGTGTGATTGAGCTCCGGTTCGTAAAATCCGGATTGCCTGAC
>DAIOXA010000343.1:0-1930 GCA_036758185.1 Bacillota bacterium | reverse complement strand
CAGCGGGAGGAGGCCGAGCTCACCGGCAAGGCAGTTGAGGTCATTATTTATGGTGACGGCGCTTATAAGGACCCCACAACCCAGATTTACGAACTGGCCGATCCCCAGCCCGTCTTTGGCGCCACCGACGGGTTCACCGATGCCATGCGAGGTGGATTTAAGTACAAGTACCTGGCCGACCTCTATTTTGAGCAAGGGCGCAGCACCGAGGAAATTGAAGGGATGCTCCAGCAAAAGCATTTCGTCGGCAGCCAAAGTCAAGTGGAAGCGGAAGGCACAACGCCTCGACGCCTGGAAGATGTCATCGCAAGCCTGGCGGACTTGGTCAGCGGTTCCGCCGATGCTGGCACACCCCTGATCCTAGTAAAGGGATTCTTCGGCTAAAATAAAGGGAGCTGCTCTCCTGGAGGGCAGCTCCTATAATATCTTTTCTACTTCCGGCATATGAATTAAACAAAGGTTCGGAGGTGGGGGGATGAATGTCTGGCTGATGAAGACCTTCCTAAGCTGGGGGAATTTATTTTTACAGGGCCCATTCTTCGTTGCCATTGATGAAGAAGGAATAAACGTCGACTATGGAAGTCTGAGTCCTATTAAACGGATAGAGCTATTTACCCAACTGCAGCAGACTTACGCCGCCAGCGTTCAATACGGATTGGTCAAGAGATTCTTTGACAGTTTCTATGACCTGATGGACAGGGGAGATGCGGTCATCCTGGGGGTAGGGCGGCGCGCTCAGTTTCTTGTTGCTGCCATCCTCAGGATCACTGGCTCTGCCCAATTTCACAGTGCAGTCCCCCCGGCGATCCGCGCCATCGCAGAGATGTAGAGGTGCTGTGGAGGGGGGATCCCTTCCCTGTGCAGCAATGGGGCTTTGCCCGTCGTCTGGAACTGGTGGATTCCATCCAACGCTACAAAGAGCTTGCTCAGGTTCTGATCAGGTTAGTTTAGGGAGGAAAAGGCCTTCCCTGCGTCGAATTACTTCTATTGCGAGCAAGGGAAGGAGGTGTTTTTAAAAGTGGACGATCAAAGGGTAATGGCAATATTGACTCATATTTTAGGGCTTTTTACCAGCTTTGTAGGACCCCTGGTGATATTTCTCATTGCCGATGAGACCAAGCCCTTCGCCAAGGAACACGCCAAGGAGTCGTTGAACTTTCAAATCACAGTAATTCTGGGTGGCATTATATCGGCGATTTTGACGATAGTGTTAATCGGTATTCTCGGCTTCATTGCAGTCTACGTCGCCAACCTGGTCTTCTGCATTATGGCTGCCGTTGCCGCCAGCAACAACCAGGAGTACCGCTATCCTGTCAACATCAGGTTCATCCGCTAATAACAGGGCCAGCAGGCCCTATTTTTATGCCTTTTTGGCCTCTTCATAGACCCGGTGCCAGTGGGGAAAGCGTCTCTTCATGGCAATGGGCCGAAAGTTCTGTCGGTCAACGCAGACATTGACGGTGGAGGCCGTTACGCATAATTCCCCCTGGGGATTGAATATTTCATAGCCATAGATTACCCGCAACCCGTCGTACCTTTCGATCCAGGTCCTAATCTTGGCCGTCTCTCCGTAGCGCAGGGGTTTGCGATACTTGATCTGCACTTCCAGGACCGGCGACACAACCCCTTCTGCCTCCATGGCCGCATAGGTAAAGCCCAGGCTCTCCACCAGGGCGGTGCGTCCCAATTCCAACCAGACAAGGTAGTTGGCGTGGTAGACCACCCCCATCTGATCTGTTTCCGCATATCTTACCGCTGTCTCTGTTTCCGCCACATGCATTTCTTAACCCTTCCTTCCCCAAAGTATGGCTCTATTTTACCATAAGGTTCCGGGGATTTAGTAGTGTGTGATATTGTCTGTAAAATGGCCTTCTGATTTTTGGCACACAAAGGGCCATCATCCTCTGGTAGACTGGTAGTTGAAAGACAA
>DAIOXA010000342.1:0-1942 GCA_036758185.1 Bacillota bacterium | reverse complement strand
GGGGTAGCTCTCTTCCCCAGGGAGATAAAATTTGCTTGGGATGGAGAAATTCTCTCCGGCCGCATCGGCCAAGACTTCCTGGGCCAGGACGTGACCCTACGGGGAGACGATCAGGCAGATTCTCTACTCCTGGCCGCCATAGGCTGCGCCGCCTATCTCTGGTTTGTCGAGTCTGCCCCCAGGGGCTGGCGGATAAAGTTGTAATAGACACAAAAAACCCAAAGCGTAATGTACCGCTCCGGGTTCTTGCATCTAGACTATTTTCAAATGAATGAAGGAACCGCCTATGGCGGTTTTTCAATTCGTCCCCTCCATCGTTATAATGTCATACCGCCGGTTACTTCTAACACGGCTCCGTTGACATACCCCGCTTCCTCCGAGGCGAGGTATAAAAAGGCGTTGGCTATATCTTGAGGGGCGCCTAATTTCTTCATGGGGCACTTTTCTCGCATAGCCCCGAGGATTTTTTCCGGCATCTTTTCAGTCATTGCCGTGAGAATAAAGCCAGGGGCAACAGCGTTGACCCGAATTCCCTTCCTGCCAAGTTCCCGGGCCCATGTCTTGGTCATGCCGATAACTCCTGCCTTGGCAGCAGCATAATTGCTCTGGCCAAAATTGCCGTAAATCCCCACAAAGGAGGCTGTATTGAGGATGACCCCATTACCTTGCTCCAGCATGATCTTGGCAGCGGCTTGTCCACAGAAATAGACGCCCCGCAGATTGACGGCAATTACCTCATCAAATTGGTCCATGGTCATCTTAACCAGCTGAGCATCCTGGGTAATCCCTGCATTGTTGACCAAGATGTCAATCTGTCCCCACTTCTCCCGGGCCGCACTAAATAGGCTATCGACATCATCGCCCTTGCTGACATCGGCGGCAAGGGCCAAGGTCCTCTCTCCCGTAGCGTCATACTCTTGGGCGGCTTCGGCTACGGCGCCTAGATCGATGTCTGCCAACACTACCAAAGCACCTTCCCGGAGGAAAGTCTTGGCAGTTTCCCTACCAATTCCACTGCCCGCCCCGGTTATGACGGCAACTTTATCCTGTAATCTCACATTCCTCTCCCCTTGACTATTGGTAAGTCTTTACGACGGCTTCTCCTTCAAGGACTATTCCCCGTCCTAGGCAGGCGATAGTCGTAGCCATGCGCACTTTGCGTCCCGGTAGCTTTTCCAATACCGTTATAGTTGCAGTAATAGTCTCGCCAATAAAGACAGGTTGCTTAAAGGTCAAGCGATGGCTAAGATAGATGGCGCCAAAGCCAGGAAGTTGTTTGCCCATAAGCTCGGAAAAGTAGCCTACCAAGTGAACACCATGGCAAATGCGTCTTTGGAAAATGGTCCTGGCCGCCAACTCGTCGCTGACGTGGAAAGAAGCGGTGTCGTTGTAAAGATTTGCAAACTGATCCACCAGCTGAGGGGTGATTAACACTGTCATGTTGGCACTGTCACCGACGGCAATATCCTTGTGACGAATATAATGGACAGCTTCCATTTATCGACACCAGGGACCCCACTTAACTGCTGTGGCGGCCCATGTATAGCCGGTACCGGCAGAAACCAATACCGCAAGGTCGCCGTCCTTCAGCCTTCCCAGTCGCTCCCCTTGTTGCAAAGCAATAAAAGTATCCGCCGACTGGCAGTGGCCATAATCTTCAAGGACAAAGGAATTTTCCTCTGCCAGACCAAAGTTGGCTAATAAGGTCTCCAAGATAGAGCGCTTCATGAATATCGGTGCGATAAAATCAATCTTTTCTTTAGCATAGCCGCTCTTTTCCGCAGCATTGGCCACCACTGCGCTAAAATTGCCCAAGGTTTTTGGGTCCAATCTTTCCTTCATCCTGCCAATATCTGCGACTCGAAGGAAGCGATCCTCATAAGCCATTGCGCTGAAATTGTGGAAATTCTTGCTACCGATACCCATGACTGCAACATCTTGT
>DAIOXA010000341.1:396-1965 GCA_036758185.1 Bacillota bacterium | reverse complement strand
TAATTGGTCAGCCCCAGGTGGCAGACGGCGTTAAATTCACCGGTAAAGGCGATGCCGTCATAGCCGCACCCGTCTAGTCCAGGGGCCTCCCCCACTACCAGGAGCTTGACATCCCTTTTGGAGGCTATGTAATCCAACTGGTACCGACGGCGATTTTCGGGATATTGGGGACTGTCCGGGGGATCGTGCTTGGGGTTGCTGTGCAGGTAAGGGTTCATCAGTCTTTGCTGGCAACGGGTGCACTGAAATATCTCTTTGCGGTAATGATCCGCCAGTTCTCTGTACATTTTGCTCCCTCCCAACCTTGATTATAGCAGAGTTGTCTAAGGGGGATTGATGTATAGCCATGGCGTCAAGAGAAAGCACTGTACTAGTAAGTTAGAAGAAAGGATGAACAATGTGATGTGGTACTGGAGCTGGGGGCAGATATATCCGCACAGTCCTCACCTTCTTAGGGGTAACAGATCCCAGAACACGAACCAGGCCCATGAGATTTTCCAAGAGGCCCTGTTCCAGGCCCGGCAGACGGCGGAGCGCTTCGCCCTGCCCCTGGCGATCCATGCCATAGATTATCGCCGCCTTACCGTCAGGACATTACACCCGGGGACCAGGGGACTGGCGCCTGAAGATCAGGGATATGGCAAAGATGAAGGGACGCGCTCAGCGTCCCCTAAATGTGTTTAGTTGTACTTGGGATTGTCCCGCTCCAGGATCTTATCTAGCTCGGCGCCGGCCTCGGTAAGGTTGTTAAACTGCTTAAAGCTCACCCAGGCGCCGGGAATATAATTTTCCCCTCCATAAAAGTGGGTAGCCAAGGTCTCGATAACTTGGTTACGCTTGGCGATTCCAGTAAAGATATTAGTGCCACTATTATTTTTAATTATATATACCCCCGGTTTGTTGGTGGGTAGAGCTACAATCCCCTTCTTGGTTAAGCGCACCTTGAGTCTGGTCATCATTTCACTTCCTTTCTATAGAGGTATTCTCCAAATGCCCAGGAAAGTCCTGCTTTCGCGACATCGGGGCCACCGTGGACCCAATAGAAACTCAATCGGTGAACGTACGTCTGTCGCAGAAGCTGAGACACCAGGACACTGTTAATTCATGTCCGAGCTGAAGGTTAGTCCGCTGGGCAGGTTGCGACAGGCGTACGCGTCCCTGGTGTCGCGCTAGATTCTGCCGGAGCGGAGGATGGAGATGAGCAGCCACATCCCCATGATGGCGGCGCCGACGTAGCCCAGCAGGCCCAAGATAGGAATGCTCATGAGCTTGGGTCCTGCTTCGCTATTTACTACCAGGGAGGATCCCATGATCAAGGCAGAAACGATGAGGGCGAAGACAATCCGGTTAATGGACTTTTTTAGATCCGCCATAATTTCCTTCAGGTGGAGGGTCTCCAACTGAATGGTGGCCTTGCCAACTGCAACTTTGTTGAGGATTTCCAAGACCTTGTCGGGGAGGCGCAGGCCGGTTCTGGTTATGTGGTGTAAGCCTTTGGCGTAGCGCATGGCCTCCTGGATTATGTTGCTGGAGCTAAAATTTTGCCCGCGGATGAAGGGGGCCATCAGC
>DAIOXA010000341.1:0-386 GCA_036758185.1 Bacillota bacterium | reverse complement strand
ACGACGGCCATTCCTGGGGCCAGGCAGTTGACCAGGCCTTCCAGAATCATAATCCCTTTGACCAGGAGGGTGATGGCCCGGGGAAAGGCCAGGTTCTGCTGGCGGCAAATGCGGAAGATCTCTTCTATGAGGTGGGGCATGTCCAAATCTTCCACCGATGCGGTGAAGTAGGTATTGTACAATTCCTCTATTTCTGTATAGAGCTGGCCCCGGTTGACTTTGCCCTTCTTGGTGGCGATATTGATGATGGAACTGATGATTTGCTCCAGGTCGCCCTGGACAATCCCCACCAGAAGTCTGTTGAAATGCTTGCGCATGCGCTCATTAAGATTGCCCACCAGGCCGAAGTCCAAATAAGCGATGCGGTTAGCGCTTATAAGGATGTT
>DAIOXA010000340.1:0-1970 GCA_036758185.1 Bacillota bacterium | reverse complement strand
GACAAAACCGGGATATACGTTCCCGGCGATAGATATGTTGAGGATAATGAGCGCACCGGCAATTACTGGGCCAGCGGCCCAAAATGGGAACGAGTTGCCCACTTGGAATTCTACGAAGCCGATGGGGAATTCGGCTTTGCCCAGGGGGTAGGGATTAGGATTCACGGGGGAATAACCCGGGCCTGGCCCCAGAAGACCCTGCGCATATACGCCCGTCGGGAATACGGCCCAGACAAGATTACCTACGACCTATTCCCAGGTCACTATGGTTATGACGTCGCCTTTGAAAGGATTCTGCTGCGCAACGGCGGCAATGACATGCGTCGAGCCTTTATGAGGGATGCCCTAATCCACCAGCTAGTGGAGACCACCGGCCTGGACACTCAGGCCTGGCGGCCAGCGCTACTTTTTATCAACGGGGAATACTGGGGTATCCATAATCTGCGGGAGCGCTCTGATCAGCATTACCTCAACGGAAAGTACGGGGTCAATAAGGAGCAGGTCGTGATTCTGGAGGGGAATGCCGTCCTCACCCAGGGACCTGCAACAGGCCCCCGCCATTACAAAGACATGCTGGACTTTGTGCGCAATAATTCCATGGCAGTGGAGAGCAACTATCGCCATGTCCAAACCCTCATGGATACCGATAATTATATCGACTACATGGTCACCGAGATATGGGCTGCCAACACCGACTGGCCCCACAATAATGTCCGGTTTTGGCGGATAGAGGCCCCGGAGGATCAACTAATAGATATGCCCGGCCATGATGGGCGCTGGCGCTGGCTGGTCTATGACCTGGATTACGGCCTGGGGCTGGCCGAAGAAACAAGCCATAATTCTCTGGCCCGGGTGGCCAACAACGGGGACTGGGCCACCCTCCTCTTTAGCCGACTCTTGAAGAACGAGGAGTTCCGCACCGACTTTATCAATCGCTACGCCGACCACCTGAACTATACCTTTGCCCCGGAGAGGGTAAACAAGATGATTGATGAAATGTCTGAGGTCTACAGACCGGAAATGGAGGAACACCTCAACCGCTGGCCATACACCAGCTCTGTCCGGCAATGGGACAAGTACGTTGATGAGATCCGGCAGTGGGTTTCTGCCCGTCCCAAGTACGCCCGGGAGCATATCGTCAGCCAATTCAAGCTCAGTGGGCAGGCAGAACTGAGCCTGGAAAGCAAAGGCGGAAGCGGCATGATTAAAGTCAACAGCTTGACCATTGCCCCTGAGGAAATGCCCTGGACAGGGATTTACTTTAAAGACTTCCCCGTGAGTCTCGAGGCCGTGCCCCAGGAAGGCTATGTCTTTGTCGGCTGGCAGGGAGCAGTTAACTCCGATGACCCCGTGCAAGCACTGAATATCTCTGGCACGACTTCGCTAACAGCAGTCTTTGCCCCTAAACCGGGAAGATAGAACAACAGTCTCATGGCATAAGGTTGTAAGGAAAAACGCCTTTCCATCGGAAAGACGTTTTTTTGCGATGAGCGGAGCTTATACTTCATCCGTTTTTGCACGGAAATGTGCTCTAATTTCCTCAGGTTCCAGCCAGCCTTCTTGTTCGCCGGATTTTCTTCCCTGTGCAAGCTCGTTCATAAGACGGAGCGTCGCCTGTATTTTCTCATAGTCCTGCATATCTACAATGGCGTACCTGCCCCGCCCGTTTTTCGTCAAAAAGACAGGAGCGCCTGCGGCCACATCACGCAGAACCTCACTATAATTGCGTAGATCGGAGATTGGCTTGATGTTCGGCATATCTATCAGCCCCTTTCTGCTTATAGAATACCCCATGCCGCTGTAAAATACAACTGCGAATTTGCAGCAAATCCATTCCTTGAAATATAAGTAGCTGATCACAACAGCTAGCCCATTATAAATTTTAATACCGTCTTGGGTGCCGCCTCGGGGTTTAGGCTGAACACTTGCGCTGTTATTGCTTCTATCGCTTCGTCTTTATCCAACCTGGC
>DAIOXA010000339.1:0-1976 GCA_036758185.1 Bacillota bacterium | reverse complement strand
CATGCCCACCATGGCGGCGCTGGCCGGGTTGGTGCCGTGGGCCGAGTCGGGAACCAGGACGGTCTTGCGCTTGTGGTCGCCCCGGGCCTTGTGGTAGGCAGAGATGAGCTTGAGACCGGTGTACTCGCCATGGGCGCCGGCCACCGGTTGCAGGGTGACGGCATCCATGCCGGTGATTTCCGCCAAGTACTGTTCCAGATTATACATCAGTTCCAGAGAACCCTGGGCAGCCTTGTCGGGAGCCAGGGGATGGATGCGGGCAAAGCCCGGCAGCCTGGTCATGGCTTCGTTGACCTTGGGATTGTACTTCATGGTGCAAGAGCCCAAAGGATAGAAGCCGTTATCCACGCTGTGGTTCAGAGAGGACAGGCGCACGTAGTGGCGCAGGACATCGCCCTCGCTGACCTGGGGCAGGGCAGGGGCCTCGGCCCGAACTTGGTCGGCGGGCAGGAGGTCCTTGAAATCCCGCTCTGGAACGTCACAAGGGGGCAGAGAGTAACCTACCCGGCCGGGGACGCTGCGTTCAAAGATCAAGGGAATTGCATTTGCCACGACTATAGCACCTCCTGGAGGGCAGCCCGGAGACCATCGATCTCTTCCCGGGTGCGTTTTTCTGTTACCGCCACCAACAGGTAGTTCTCCATGCCGGGGAAGAATCGACTCAAACTTACACCGGCATAGTAGCCCTTATCCAACATGGCGTCGACAACTTGGGCTGCCGGATTCGGCAGCTTGATGACAAATTCCTTAAAGTGGGGTCCGGCAAAGGGTAGCTCTACTCCGGGGACGGCGGCCAGCTGCTTCCGGGCATAAGTAGCCTTAAGCAGGGACTGGCGGGCCACTTCCTTGAGGCCCTGGGGTCCCATGAGGCTGAGGTAAACGGAAGCTGCCAAGGCGCAGAGGGCCTGGTTAGAGCAAATATTGGATGTCGCCTTCTCCCTCCGGATATGCTGTTCCCGGGTCTGCAGGGTGAGGACAAAGCCGCGGCGGCCTTGGCTATCTGTGGTCTGGCCCACGATGCGCCCGGGAATGCGGCGGGTCAATTTATCTGTAACCGCCATGAAGCCCAATAAGGGTCCACCATAGCTCTGGCTTAGGCCCAGCCCCTGACCTTCGCCGATGATGATGTCGGCGCCCAGTTTGGCCGGGGCTTCTAGGATTCCTAAGGAGATGGGGTCGGTGCTGACGACAAACAGCCCCTTCTGCTCCGCCATAATCTGACCAATGGCCGGCAGGTTCTCGATGATGCCAAAGAAGTTGGGGGACTGGACCATGACGGCAGCGGTATCCTTGTCTGCCATGCCCTTAAGGGCATCCAGATCCAGGCGGCCGTCGACCATGGGAATTACCACTATTTCTGCGTCCAGGTCTTCCATATAGGTGGTCAGCACCCGGCGAGACCAGGGATGCATGGTCCCTGCCACCAGCAGCTTGCTCTTTCGGCTGGTGTTCAAGGCGATGATGGCCGCTT
Source organism: Bacillota bacterium (assembly GCA_036758185.1). GTDB lineage: Bacteria > Bacillota > Proteinivoracia > UBA4975 > UBA4975 > DAIOXA01. The sequence continues at coordinate 505 of DAIOXA010000339.1, read as the reverse complement.
CCGCCAGGGCGGTGGCCCCGTCGTATAGAGAGGCGTTGGAGGTGTCGGCACCGGTAAGCTCACAAATCATGGACTGGTATTCAAAGATGGCCTGAAGGGTACCCTGACTGACCTCGGGCTGGTAGGGGGTATAGGCTGTGTAGAATTCCGACCGGGTCAGGACATGATCTATGGCTATGGGTGAAAAGTGGTCGTAGATGCCGCCGCCCAAGAAGTTGACGGCGCCCACCTCATTGCGACTGGACAGCTCTTCCATGTGAGCCACCAACCTGCTCTCGGCCAAGGGGTGGGGGAGGCTAAGGGGCCGGTTGAGATGAAGCTTTTCAGGAATATAGCTGAAAAGCTCTTCTACACTGCCGACCCCAATGGCCTCCAGCATCTGCCTCCGCTGTTCCGGCGTGTTGGGCAGGTACTGGTTATTCATGAACTTACTCCTGCTCGGCCACAAACTGCTGGTATTCCTCAGCAGTCATCAGCCCAGGGACTTCCACATCTTCAACCTCCA
>DAIOXA010000338.1:0-1996 GCA_036758185.1 Bacillota bacterium | reverse complement strand
GGGGAAGCCAGCTGGCAGATGGGGAACGTCGGTACCGGCATCACCGCCCCTGCTATTCGTGAGGGGTTTATGCAAGTGGGCATTGATGTCAAGGGGGAGTGTCAGCAGTGTTGGGCCCGCTTCCACTGTGGCGGCGGTTGCCATGCCAACGCCTGGTGGGCAAACTCTCGATTAGATCAGCCCTATGAACTGGGCTGCCAGCTCTTAAGAATTCGCACCGAAGCAGCTCTCTACGTCAAGGTCAAGCAGGCCTTGCGGCAAAACAGCAGTGAGGAGGATACTCATGGCAAAGCCAAGTAAAAGGAATCCCAGTAACCGCAGGCGAAATAATTTCGAAACTGTAAAAGTCATCGCCCTGCTGGTCTTTATTGCCATCAGCATCGGCGTAGTCGGAGGGGCGGTATGGTATTACGCCTTCTTCCAGCCCCAGTCTACAGAAAGCATCACCGCCGCCAGCAAAAACCTTACCCAGGACTACTTTAATGTTTCCCATTCCGACATCACCGGTGCTGAGGGCTCTCAGTGGATGACCCAGGCTTTGGTCAATAAAATTGCCTCGGGAGATCGGGTCGGTGTCTGGAAGGACAGAGCAATTGTGTCTAGGATAAAGGGCGATGTTCAGGTTCAAATTTTGGACCAGGGTTTGAGGTCGGCCAAGGCCAGGGTTGTCTTCTGGCAGCACGAAGAGCTAGATGAAGAGGCTGGCAAAGAATTCTTGGTCTATTATGACTATGTCTTGGTCTATACAAATGGCAATTGGCTGGTGAACAAAATCCTTACTGCTTCTGAAGAAGGCCTCAAGGATTTACGCAAGGCCCACGGCGTCTATGACCTGCACTATGCAGAAGAGGAAGAAGATTTTACCCCCCAATAAGCCCAAGGCGGCGAACAACAATAAAGAGCAGGGGGCCAGTCCGGCCCCCTGCCTGGTAATCTATTAGAGCGGGCGCCCCAGGCGCCCCTACTCGATTATTACTTCTTCTCCATCATCCTTTGCGCCAGCTGCCAATAGTTCTTGGGGGACTGGGTCTGCTTTTCAATTTCCTGGGGTGTCAGGTGGCGGATAACCCGTCCCGGTGTGCCCATGACCAGTGAATTGGCTGGAATTTTTTTGCCAGGGGATACTAGGCTGCCGGCGGCGATGAGGCAGTTCTCGCCAATCTCTGTCCCGTCCAGGATAATGGCGCCGATGCCGATAAGGCTGTTGTTCCCTATAGTGCAGCTGTGGAGCACCGCCTTGTGGCCGATGGTCACATACTCTCCCACCACCAGCGGTATCCCCGTTTCGACGTGGAGAACGCAGCCGTCCTGAACATTGGACCAGTCGCCGATGCTAATGGAATCCATGTCGCCCCTGAGTACCGCTCCGGGCCAGATGCTGACATGTTTACCGAGCGTGACATCCCCCATGACCACTGCCGAGGGATGGATGTAGTGTGTTTTCATACTAACACTCCTTGTCTTTGATGCCCTTCTATTATATAGCGAATTGCCTCGGCTGAGAAGAGCCTGTTTCCCTTTGACTTATCGGTAATATTTCTGATAGCATGGTACAACATTCTCGGACTTAAGGGGGGAGAAGGATGAAGTACACCTGCGCCATTGTCAAGATTCCTAAATACGCCGTAAGCACCGGCGGCGACAGCGCCGAGGTTGTCGAGCGCCCCTTGGGCGGTCTTTCGGGCCTGGTGGTTGACGGCCAAGGCAGCGGCCGGGGCGCCAAGACTCTGAGCGCTTCCCTGGTGGGCAAGGCCGCCAATTTAATAAATGACGGGATTCGAGACGGCGCCGTGGCCAGGGCAGTCCATGACCTGCTCTTTGCCCAGAAACACGGTCGGGTTAGCGCCACCATTTCCATTATCTCCTTGGCTGCCGATACCAATACCTTGGTCATTACCCGGTGCGGCAACTGTCCCGTATTTACATTTTCCCCTTCAGGGACCCGGCGCTATGCTGAACCTTCTGACCCCCTGGGCTTTTACCGGTTTACCCGACC
>DAIOXA010000337.1:899-2005 GCA_036758185.1 Bacillota bacterium | reverse complement strand
AGGCGTCGATGATGTTCTCCTTCTTAATGCGGTCACTGGCATAGAGCATGGTGGAGAATACTACGGCAAAGACCGCTACCACTGCCACGATATAGCTCTTCCAGGGCAGGGTGAAGGCAAAGTGGAAATCCTCGCTGATGGATAGGTAGAGCAAGCAATGAATGCCGAAGCTAAGGGGCAGCCCGAAGCTCAGGGCTTTTATTCCTAGAACACGCTGTCAGGCACTTTATTCGTCAACGTCAGCAGTGTCGGTGAGGTCACTAATTACTGAATCTAGACTTGGGCTTCTTCCTCCTTTTTCTTGCTGACCCCTATTATTGCCTGGGCCAGGAATGAAATCAGTGTCATAATTAGGATTAGCCACCAACCTACAGCTTCAAAAGTGTCCTGGGGGATCATCAGAGTATAACCCATATAACCAAAAACCATGGCGGCCTGGGTTATCTTCAGGGCTTTTGCGTCAACTTCGTTTTTGGTAGCCACAAGCCTTTCATCTGTTTCCTGGATAATCTGGCTACGCATTATTTGTGGAAATCTCTTGATACCTGCCACCTTGCCCAAGTAAATAAACGAAACACTAAAGGGAACCAAGGACAGTGCCCCAATGGCTTTATTGTTGAGAATATCAATCTCCAACCAACTGAGGGCAATGCTGGTAGCTAGTAGAGCTACACCCAGAACAAAAGTCGCCACAAAGATAGTCATGGCTTCCTTGACAATTTTACTTGTCTTCATTCTCATTCCTCCCAAAATAAATCATTAAGGGTCTTGTTTAATGCCTTGCATATGGCGATACACAAGTTCAGGCTGGGATTGTACTTACCCGCTTCGATGAGATTAATGGTCTGCCTAGTGACTCCCACCAGTTCGGCGAGTTGTTGCTGGGAAAGGTCGGCCTCTGCCCGGGCAACTTTCATCCGCTTGTTTTTCATGGTCTCAACTCCTTATGAATACTATAACTTATATATTCCTATATGTCAACTATATATTGCATAATGTAATTTATAATTGCATTGTTGCCATTGCACTAGATGTGTGATGCAAAGGATTACCTCTTTTGGCGCATACTTTATCATGAGGTGATTTTTTATGTCCAAACGAATGCT
>DAIOXA010000337.1:0-889 GCA_036758185.1 Bacillota bacterium | reverse complement strand
CCACCCTGACAGCGGAGCACCTGGCACTTCTGAGTATGGCTGACGAGCTGAGAGGCAACATAGAAAAGCTGCGGGCCGGCGAAGACCTATCCGGGGTCAAGGATGGACTATGGCAGTTCTTCCGGCTCATTGATCAGGCCCTAAGTCAGCATTGTGTTCAGGAAGAAGCGGAGCTCTTTCCTAAACTTTTAAAAACCAACCCCCGCCTTAGTGGTGAGGTGGAATTTTTGCTGGAGGATCACAAGGTCATTAAGCAAGTCCACCGCAGTCTCCGGGAAGAATTGATGAGAGATAAACCATCCCCCCAGCTAATTGTTGAGTGCTGCACAACACTACTGGACAGACTTGAAAACCATTTCCACCATGAACATCATGCCCTGTCCAACCTAAATAGCTCAAAAAAATAATGCCGATGTCGGCATTAATTGATTCCCTTATTCAGGAGGGCGGCAATTTCCCCCGCCGCCCGTTCAGCATCATCGGAGTTGACAGTGGCTAGTACTTTCTCCCCGGGTAATTGGTGGTCATAATTGTTGTCATAGTGATAGGTGAGAACAAGAGCGACAAATCGGCTATAATCTTCCCGATCCAGGTACAGCTTTAATTCATTTAAGACGGTCTTGGGCAGTCGATGCCTGATCCTGGCCAGAGCCCGGTACATGCCAAGCCTGGCCTTTCGGGTAGTTGGGGTGTAGTCCCTGAGTATCCGGGCTACTCGCTGTTCCAGGCTTCCTTCTACCTCTATTACTGGGGCCTCCTGCATGGCGGTAAAGAGAAAGTCCGGCAGGTATACATTGCCGATGCGTTTGCTCTCCCCTTCTACCAGAAGCCATTTTTCTTCTAGGCGCTGAAGCTCCTTCAGCAGTTGGGCATCAAAATTTTTCTGGGT
>DAIOXA010000336.1:0-2012 GCA_036758185.1 Bacillota bacterium | reverse complement strand
GCAGTACCTTCCGTGCTTCGCTGAGATAATTGCGGATTGTGGATTGCGGCTTGGCCAGCATCTTGGCTATCTCGGCGCCGTTATAGCCTTCGTAGTAGTAGAGGTAAACCACCGTTTTGTACTTGGCCGGCAGTCCCATCACCGCGGAAAGAGTGCCGTCAATCTCCGGCTCAAAAGAGGCTCCGTGTTCTACCTGGTCCCCCAGGTTTACGGTCCGCCGCCACCAGTGGCGCAAGCTGTTTTTGCACAGGTTGGACGCCACTCTGATCAGCCAGGCCTTTTCGTGTTCCGGGCTGGTAAAGGCCGCTCCCGCCTTAATCAGTCGGAAAAATGTTTCCTGGAGCATGTCCTCGGCATCGCCGGGGTTTTTCATGTGGGCGAAGCAAACGCGGTAGATGGTGTTTTTATGGCGCTGGTAGATTTCCGCAATCTCTTTGTCCGTACGCAACAAAGAGTTTGGCATCCCTCGCCCTCCCTTCACTAGTAAAACAATCCCAGGGCTGAAAGTGTCGGACTTTTACTTAATAATACCCGGGGCGATGCTGATTTTATTCTCGATCGTCTTTGCCATCACCGGCAGTGCCGAAGATGCCCCGTTATTTATCGGGGTGGTCAATAACCCTGCAAAATAACATGAGAAACAGAAACGGTTTCTTGCTTCCTTGACGGTGCATTCGTGGAAGCATAAGAACCGTTTCTGTGCTTCTGGGAACTTACCAGTCTATTGTTGCCTGATTAGTCTTTTTGTCCATATCGATGATGGTGTAGGTGTTACTTCCTGACTTGCTGCTGGTGTCAAAGCGCAAGTATTGGGCAGTCTCCAGGACTGATGAGCGGACGGTAAGGAATGAGGTCTTCTCGTTATAGGATACTGAGATGCCACGCATGTAATCACTACTGATGTTCATTGCCTGGCCACCCACCACCAACTCATAATTCTGAATGCTCTTTTCCGGATTGTCCACGGGGAGCAATTCCCCGCTGATATGGGTGGGCACAGAGGGCTCGCCTATTTCGGCGGGATAAAGATGAACAATTTGAGGACATACTCTCAACCCAAACCAATGATAATACCGTAAATTTCAGACCCATGAGTTTGGTAAAACACCATGAAGGCGAAGTCGATATTTCGCCGAATATGACTGTTGACTCCATAAAAGCTTCGATCAACGGGGAGGTATCCAAGATATATACTTTCGACAAGGTTGAGGAATATGGTGGAGAATTGACCTTAAAAGGATTTTTAATGCAAATTTCTTTGCCAAGGGAATTGCGGCCTGAAAAAGAAAATTTCCTCGATGTTCAAGTCACAGATTCAGATGGCTATTTTGGTCAAGCTTCAATTTTCTTTTAAGGACTGTTGGAAAGTCGACATATGTTAGTTAGTCAATAAATTTGCTTGAGGTCGACACTATACCTCTCTTGGATTTACAGGCCCCCAAACTTCTAGCGGGCGAATACCTCTTGGATTGCTATTTCCAAGCCAGGAAAAGCTTGAGAAACTAAAATTTCTTCTTGCCTATAGGTGTAATGATCTTTTGGAACATAGTTATCGAAGGTGTATATCATTACGGTCAGATTTTTGGGATCTACTATCCAGAACTCATTTACCCCTGAGAGCATGAAGGTATTTAGCTTGTCAACCATGTCCTTAGAGCGGGTGCTGGCAGATAAGATTTCTATGCAGAGAGAGGGGGTACCCATATACCTGCCCTTTTCATTGAGGTTCTCTTCAAGATCACAGGCAACTAAGAGATCGGGTTGTATAACGTCTGGAGTATTTAAGCCGATTTTATGAAGGTGGACATCAAAAGGAGCGTAGTAAACCCTGCACTTGCTCTCCTGAAGGAAGTTACGCAACAGAACATATAGGTTTCCGGAAATGTCTTGGTGAAAGGGGTTGGGGGAGGCAAGCAATACTATTTCTCCATTGATGTATTCCATACGCAGGTCGGTTCTTTCACTGATCTCAAGAAATTCTTCGTACGAAACCTTTTTGCCCCCGTACTGAT
>DAIOXA010000335.1:1212-2019 GCA_036758185.1 Bacillota bacterium | reverse complement strand
TACTTCCTTCTTGCCGCTGCTCCCCCCATGTCAAATTAGTCTGAAAGCCAACCAAGTTGTACAGCCTGCCCATAACATCCTCCCGACGCAACTGGACCACGGCATGAGGGCGCGCTTGGGTGCGGGGATCCCATAAGCCCATTGGCTTTAAGGGGCCGTAAGTCAAGGTCTTGGGTCCTCGTCGGGCCATTTCCTCCACGGGCAAGCAGTGCTCAAAAAAAGTCCCCCCTTCAAAATCCTTGAGGACAACTGATTCAGCCTCAACCAGAGCATTGTAAAAGCGCTGGTACTCTTCATAGGTCATGGGGCAGTTGAGATAGTCATCGCCGCCCTTGCCGTACCGGGATCCCGGAAAGACTTTTGCCATGTCAATGCTATCGGCATCAATAATAGGAGAGGCAGCGTCGTAAAAGAAGAGCATTTCTTCCCCCAGTCTGACCCGGATTGTCGCGGCCAATCCAGCATCAGTTAGAGGACCGGTGGCGATTATCCCTGGCGCCAGAGGGAAGACTGTCCAGCACTCCCGCCGCAGTTCAATTCCAGGGTGTTGGCTAATTCTTTCGCTCACCAGCTGAGAAAAACGGACTCTATCCACTGCCAGGGCGCCGCCGGCAGGAACCTGGGACTGATGGGCGCAGTCCATGATCAACGAACCCAACGCCGTAAGCTCGGATTTTAAGAGCCCCCCCGGAGAATCGGGGTTAAGCGCCCCCAGGGAATTACTACAAACCAATTCTGCCAAGTCTCCGCCCTTGTGGGCTGGAGTCATGGTCTGGGGCCTCATTTCGGCGAGTACTACCTGACAGC
>DAIOXA010000335.1:0-1202 GCA_036758185.1 Bacillota bacterium | reverse complement strand
GGCCGCTTCGCAGCCGGCGAGGCCGCCGCCGATGATGGTAACTTTATTCACTTTCCTCTTCTCGCATTCGTTTATAATCGCATTCGCTATTACTGCAACTTAAGCTGGATTTATTGTCAATTACCAGCAGGAATCCGCAGGCGGGGCACTTTTCTTGTGTCGGCTGCTTCCACGAGCGAAAATCACAGTCAGGGTAGTTTTTGCACCCATAAAACCATCGTCCCTTACGGCTGCGGAGTTGAACGACATCGCCGCCACACTGGGGACACTGGACGTTGATCTTACGCAGGAGGGGCTTGGTATTTTTACATTCGGGGTAGCCAGGGCAGGCCAAAAACTTGCCAAAACGACCGGCCTTGACCACCATATTGCGGCCACAATGCTCACAGACCTCGTCGCTCACTTCATCTTCCACCTGCACAGTGTCCATTTCCCTTTCGGCAATTTCTACATCCTGCTTAAATTTAGTGTAAAAGTCCCGAACGACCTGCTTCCAATCCAGCTGGCCGTCCCCGATTATATCCAACTGGTTTTCCAGTTCTGCAGTAAAGTCCAAATTGAGAATGTCAGGGAAAAAGCTGCGCAACAAATCATTGACAGTTACCCCTAGCTCGGTGGGGTGTAGCTTGCCGCCCTCCTTATCGACGTAACCCCTCTGGAGCAGGGTCTCGATGGTTGGGGCATAGGTGCTGGGCCTACCGATGCCCTTTTGTTCCATATCTTTGACCAACAAGGCCTCGCTATATGCCGGAGGAGGTTGGGTAAAATGTTGCTCCGGCAAGACCTCCTTGACCTCGGCCCGGGTCCCCGCCTCTAGAGCCTCCAAGTCTGATCCCTCCTCCCCAACTCGCTCTTCACCGGCAGCCAAGTACCCTGGGAAAACCAGAGATAGCTGCGAAGCCTTTAGTACTAGATCCTTGCCGCTAAAGATAGCTGTTTGCTGCTTATAGCGGGCGGGACTCATCTGGCTCATGCAATAGCGACGCCAGATTAATTGATAGAGGGCAAACTGCTCCCCAGTGAGATGGGAACGGATTTCTTCGGGGGTGAGACTGATGTCGGTGGGCCGAATGGCCTCGTGGGCCTCCTGGGCGCCTTTGCGGGCGCTATACTTGGGGGCCTGGGCAGGCAAATATTCCTCCCCAAAATGGGTAGCAATAAATTCCCGGCTTGTCGGTCTTCGGCAATATACTTTTCTTATT
>DAIOXA010000334.1:0-2028 GCA_036758185.1 Bacillota bacterium | reverse complement strand
CCTATCTCACCAAATAAAGCACGCTTTATTTGGTGAGATTATAGAAGGCTTGTCTGCCGGGCCAGGCGGCGGTGCGATCCAGCTCTTCCTCGATGCGCAGGAGCTGGTTGTACTTGGCCACCCGGTCGGTGCGGGAGGGGGCCCCGGTCTTAATCTGCCCGGCGCCGGTGGCCACAGCCAGGTCGGCGATGAAGGTGTCCTCTGTCTCGCCGGAACGATGGGAAATTACGGCGGTGAAACCCGCCCTCTTGGCCATTTCGATGGCGGCCAGGGTCTCGGTGACGGTGCCAATCTGATTGAGCTTGATGAGGATGGAGTTGGCTGCAGACAGCTCAATGCCCTTGGCCAGGCGCTGGACATTGGTGACAAAGACATCGTCCCCCACCAGCTGAACCTTGCTGCCCAAGGCCTTGTTCAGGGCAACCCACCCCTGCCAATCCTCTTCAGCCATGCCGTCCTCGACGGAGATGATGGGGTATTTTTCCACCAGCTGGGTATAGTAATCCACCAGCTCTTGGGGAGTGAAACTGCGCCCTTCACCCTCCAGCACATACTTACCATCATTATATAGTTCTGTGGCGGCGACATCCACGGCCAGGACCAGATCTTCTCCTGGCTTATAGCCTGCCGCCTCAATGGCCTGGACAATTACCGCCAAGGCCGCTTCATTGGATTCCAAGTTAGGGGCAAATCCACCCTCGTCGCCCACGGCGGTGTTGAGGCCCCTGTCTTTGAGAACTTTTTTGAGATTGTGGAAGACCTCAGTAGCCATGCGCAGGCCCTGGGCGAAGCTTTGAGCCCCCACCGGCATGATCATGAATTCCTGGATGTCGACGTTGTTGTCGGCATGCTGACCACCATTGAGGATATTGAGCATGGGCACCGGTAGCACATGGGCGGTAGCGCCTCCCAAGTAGCGATAGAGGGGAAGCCCCAGGAGGTCGGCGGCGGCCCTGGCCACTGCCATGGAGGCGCCCAGGATGGCGTTGGCCCCCAATTTGCCTTTGTTTTCGGTACCGTCCAATTCTATGAGCCGGGTATCTATTTCCACCTGGTCCAAAGCGTCCTGATCCAGGAGGGCTGGGGCGATGATGAAGTTGACATTTTCCACGACCTGGAGGACGCCCTTGCCCAAGTAACGGGATTTATCCCCGTCCCTGAGTTCCACGGCCTCAAAAGCGCCGGTGGATGCCCCCGAAGGGACTATTGACCGACCGACACTGCCGCTGGTCAGGATTACTTCTACTTCTACCGTGGGATTGCCTCGGGAATCCAGGACCTCCCTACCGTGGACATCGATAATTGTTGACATGCTCCTTCACTCCTTATCTATTAGGGATTTTCCCGTCATCTCCGGGGGTTGGGCAATTTCCAGCAAGTCCAGGTATGTGGCTTGCCCTCCTCATCCCGCATCATGTCGGCGTTGCCATGGTCGCTGAAGAGCAGCATTGCTCCCCCTGCCCCTTGGGTGGCGGCCCACACCCTTCCCACACATTCATCCGTCACCTCGCAGGCGCGGACGGCGGCGGCAAAGTTGCCGGTATGACCAACCATATCTGGGTTGGCATAGTTCAGCACGGTGAGGGAATACTTGCTTGACTGGATATGACGGCAGACGGCATCGGTGACGGGGTAGGCGCTCATTTCCGGCTGCAGGTCATAGGTGGCCACCTGGGGCGAGGGAATCAGCACCCGATCCTCTCCCGGCAATTGTTGCTCTTCGCCGCCATTAAAGAAGTATGTGACATGAGCGTACTTTTCTGTTTCCGCTATGCGCAGTTGCTTAAGTCCCGCAGCACTTATTACCTGGCCCAAGGTGTTGGCCAACTCCTCCGGCGGATAGGCTACGGGGGCAACAATAGTCTCGTCATATTGAGTCATGCACAGGTAGTGAATGCCCAGGTCCTCCCGGCGGGGAAAGTGGGGAAAATCATTGTCCACCAGGGCCCGAGTAATCTGGCGCATGCGGTCGGGCCGATAGTTAATAGCGATGACACTATCGCCAGGCTCGATGGTTCCCCGGCCATC
>DAIOXA010000333.1:0-2041 GCA_036758185.1 Bacillota bacterium | reverse complement strand
TACTAAGCGAATAATTTCCATGAGGAACCTCTGCCTCCTTGTGGGGTATTCATTCTGCTGAATGTGAGGTTCCTCTTCTATTATTTGGGGGGAAAATCCTTCCAAATTTCCCTACAGTAATTTTACACTAACTTTAAGAACTCGGAATTTATAATTCGCCCATCTCGCTTGCCTCGAAACAAATGCCTACTTAAAAAGACCTCGGCAGCCTATAACCAAATTCCTATTGGCCAATTCTGGGCAAAAATTTTTTAGCTTGTTAATCTAATCACTCCCCGGGGTGCCCTTTTTGTCCTTGACAACGTCATAAGTGTACTATACTATATAGTACACATGGTACATTGCAATGGCTGTGGAGGTGAAACATGCTTACCATCAATCCATCGGGAAATACGCCAATCTACCAGCAAATCATTGACCAAATCAGGGAAAAGGTCCTCATAGGTCTGCTAAGACCGGGGGATAAGCTGCCCTCGGTGCGGGAGCTGGCTACCATGATTACCATTAATCCCAATACCATTCAGAAGGCGTATCAGGAGTTGGAGCGCCAAAAAATTATTGTCACGGTCCGAGGGCGGGGGACTTTTGTCAGTCAGGACTATAAAGGCAGACAGGACGCGGAACAACTAGAGGCTTTAGAAGAATACTTTAGAAAGGGTATTCTAGATGCCCGTTACTTAGGCCTTTCGCAGAAAGATGTCCAAGATCTAATAGATGTACTTTATAAAGATCTCAAGGCAAGGAGGCAAAAAAATGTTAAAGATAATTAATCTCAGAAAGAAATTTGATGCAACTCCGGTGCTGGAAAATATCAGCCTGGAAGTTCAGCAGGGCTCAATATTCGCCATGGTGGGTCCCAATGGGGCCGGCAAAACCACATTGATTCGCGCCATCATGGGCATCGTCCTCCCCGATTCTGGGCGCATCGAGTTCCAGGGCCAAGACTTGCACGCTAATCCTCAACTTAAAGAACAAATCGCCTATATCCCGGAACTCCACCATTTTTTTCCCGACTTCACCGGCAGACAGCTAACCCAGTTATACCGGATGACTTACAGCACCTGGGACGAGGAACGGTACTTAGAGCTAAGGGATGTATTTAAACTCCCTGACAACAAGAAGTTTAAAAACTTCTCCAAGGGAATGAAGACTCAAATGGCTTTTCTCCTCAACCTCCCTATTAATCCCCGTCTCTTGATTCTGGATGAACCCACCTCGGGCCTTGATCCCATCGTGCGTAAGCAAGTGCTGAATCTCATCGTAGATCTGGTGGCCAGCCAAGGAACAACGGTAATCATCTCCAGCCACAACTTGCTGGAGCTGGAGCGGATTTGCGACAGCTTTGGCATCCTCTCCCAGGGCAAACTGCTCCTCAGCGAGCAAGTAGATACCCTAAAGGAAGAGATTTGCAAAGTTCAGGTCGCCTTTGCCCAGGGATTGCCTGAGGAAATCGCCCAGCATCCTGGCTTGCTATCCTGTCAACAGGTGGGCCATATCTATACCCTCATCCTAAAGGACACGGCACTGCTAAAAATGGTAGAAAAAGCTCAACCCAGCTTTATTGGCAAAATGGATATTTCCATGGAAGAGATCTTTATGTCTGTGATGGGAGGCTATCAAAATGCTTAAGAAGGCGCTATTATGGAAGGAATGGGTCAGTACCCGGGCAACTATGTTTGGCCTTTTGGGGCTGCTCCTGGCTGTGTATCCCGTCAGTCTCCACCTGGTACCTAGCAGTGGTATGCGGGTGCAGATTGCTGCAACCCCTCTTGCTGCGAGCATCGGCTTTGTTCTGGCAATAATGGCCCTGGCAGGAGAACGCAAGCATAGTACCATAGACTTTCTACTATCCCTGCCCTTTTCTCGCCGGGAGATATTTACCAACAAAATCGCTTACCACCTGACCAGTCTTGTGATGATCATGGTGGTGAACTATGGCGCCCTCCTGGCTGTGTGGAACTTCAATTTATCAGTAAAGGAAATGCTGGATATTAGCTATATCCACAACCTGTTCTTTGTGTTTACAGTGGCAGCGATTTTT
>DAIOXA010000332.1:0-2069 GCA_036758185.1 Bacillota bacterium | reverse complement strand
GCTACTCAGGGGACGGGACTGCACACCGCGTCTCCAGGTCTAGACCAAAGAGTCCATTATTTTTTTCTTGGCGCGATATATTGCATCGCTACTCATACCTAATACCTGGCCTAATTTTTCCTGGGGCAATTTTATTTCAGCTAGAATCTTGACTATGATTGTACAACGCCTATGGTATTCCATGCTGCGCACTTCCTCTGCTCTTATGTTGAAGCGGTCCCTCAAAAAGATCTCGGCTTGTTGTAAATGATCTTTTACATCGGGTTGAGGAACGTCGTAGTCCAGGAAGCGGTCCTCATTACGGGTTTCGGTAAACTGGACAAACTGTCTCAGGGAACTAGCTGGGTCTTGGTCAAACAACTCCAGCAAAGTAGCTTTGGCCAGCAAGGGATTTCCTGTTTTCTGGACATAATCATGGTAACTGCTCCAGCGGTAGTCCTGGGGGGCATCCACAATTCCTGCCTTGACAGGATTGTTGTGAATATACCTGGCACAGACCAAGCATTGAGCCTCCCATAAGATTGGCTCACTCCGGTAACGTTCTTGAAAGAGGCTGCCCACTCTGCTGTATTTTTTGTTAAAGAACATGGAATACCTAATATTAATACTGGCCATGACCTTAGCAATTTCTGCATCGGTCTCCTTGATTAAGAGATGAGTGTGATTGGTCATCAAGCAAAAGGAATAGAGTTCAAACCCATATTTGACTTTGACACGATGGAGAATGTCAAGATATTTTTGCCTGTCATGGGTATCTTGAAAAATCTCCATCTTATTGATTCCCCGGGACATAATGTGGTAAATGCTAGTGGGGCTGTGCTCCCGTGGTTGTCGTGGCATCGACATCACCACCCCAAAATTACTTTTCTTTAATATACCATATAATTAGCATGATTTGTATAAAGAGTGCAAAAAAGGCCTTAGGGCGCCCTAGGGCCTTTTTTGATGGCGCGGGATAGAGCCCCGTCCCTAATGCGCGCGGGAAGAAGTCCCGTCCCCGATGTCGCGGCGGAGGTACATGCCGGGGAAGGATATGGACAGGGCGGCGGTGTAGACTTTGCTACGAGCCTCTTCTAGGGATAGGGCGCTCCCAGCCAGAGAGAGGACGCGGCCGCCGGCGGTCAAGACCTTGCCTGTTTCCGCCCTGGTTCCGGCGTGGTAAACTGCTGCCAGTTCCTGGGCAGCTTGTAGGCCATGAATTTCATGACCAGTCTCGTAGGACCCGGGATAACCGCCGGAGGCCAGCACCAGGCTTAGGCCATAGCCCGGAGACCAGGTGAGGTTCCGGGGCATTCCCCCCCGGGCAATGGTGGCCAAGACCATGAGCAGGTCATCCTCCCAAAGCTGGAGGATGGCCTGGGTCTCGGGATCACCGAAGCGAACATTGAACTCCAAAACCTTGGGTCCCTCAGGGGTCAGCATCAACCCGGCGTAGAGGACACCCTTAAAGGCCAAGCCCATGTCAGTCATGGCAGCCAGCACCGGCGCAATGATGGTGGAACATATTTCCTGATGCAGAGCCTGACATATGAGACCGAAGCCTGCCACCGCTCCCATACCGCCGGTGTTGGGGCCGGTGTCACCATCCCCCACCCGCTTATGATCCCGACTGGGAATCAGGGGCAGGTATTTGTTGCCCTGGGCCAGCACCATGTAGGAGAGTTCCTGACCCGCCAAGTATTCCTCTATTACAGCTGGCCCGCCCAGGGCCGATACAGCCGCCCTGGCTTCGGCCAGGGTCATGGCCACCGTTACCCCCTTGCCGGCAGCCTGGCCGTCGGCCTTGATGACGACGGGAGCGCTCCAGTTTTTCAGTTCCGCCATGGCCTGTTCCGAGCCCGAGACTACAGAATACCTGGCAGTGGGAATACCGTTCTTGCTCATCAGCTCCTTGGCAAAGGCCTTGCTTCCCTCCAGCTGGGCCGCCGCCTTGGATGGACCAAAGCAGGGAATGCCCACCTCTTCCAAACAGTCGCTGACGCCAGCCAACAGAGGACCCTCGGGACCGATGACAGCCAAATCAATGGCCTGATGCTGGGCCCAGGTGGCTATGCGGGGTCCGTCCCAGG
>DAIOXA010000331.1:0-2115 GCA_036758185.1 Bacillota bacterium | reverse complement strand
ACCTGGAGAATATTCAATCGCCATTTCGGGGGAAATTAAAATAGACTATCCCGATAGGAGTTGGAAAACATGCCGGAGAAACAAGTACAGCTGAAGTCTAACCATAAGTCCCTATGGCTGGCCACCAGTTCAAAGACCAATTACCCCGCCTTGGATAGAGACATTTCTGTAGATGTCGTTGTGGTGGGGGGAGGGTTGGCAGGTATTTCTACTGCCTGGTTCCTTAAGCAGGAAGGCTACCGAGTGGCAGTGCTGGAGGCCGACAGGATTTGTCAGGGAACCACGGGACACTCCACGGCAAAAATCACATCCCAGCACGATTTAATCTATGATGAGATCAGTACTCAGTTTGGTCATGAGTTGGCACAACAGTATGCCGATGCCAATGAGGCGGCCATCAAAGTGATGGCGGACTTGGCTAACGAGCACAAGCTGGACTGTGACTTTCAACGTAAGCCTGCCTATGTCTTTACTCAGCAAGACAAGTATGTAAAGAAGCTAGAGCGGGAGGTCGAGGCTGCCACCGGCCTAGGCATAGAAGCGGAATACTTGCAAGAGTTAGACCTGCCCTTTCCTGTAAAAGCTGCTCTCCGCTTTCCCCATCAGGCTCAGTTTCACCCGCGAAAGTATGTGCTGGGTTTGGCCCAGCAAATTCCCGGGGACGGTAGCGGCATCTATGAGGAGACGGCAGCTACCGGCATTGAGGAGGGCGCTCCCAGCGCCACCGTCCTCACCCAGCAAGGTTATAAAGTCAAGGCTGACAAGATAGTCATTGCCTCCCACTTTCCCTTCCACGATGGCTTGGGCCTGTACTTTGCCCGCATGCATCCCCAGCGCTCATACATTCTGGCAGTGCGTAGCGGTGACAAGCTGGCCCAGGGCATGTATGTCAGCGCCGAGTCCCCTGGACGGTCGCTACGGACCCAGAGGGAGGGAAAGGATGAACTGCTGCTGGTTGCGGGAGAGCATCACAAGACAGCCCATGGTGAGGAAGAAGAGGTTCACTATGACAACCTCCTGGGCTTTGCCCGGGATAATTTCGCCCTTCAGGAGGTGGTCTACCGCTGGTCTGCCCAGGACTACACCACCATGGACAAAGTGCCGTACATCGGGGCTATTCGCCCCGGAAATGACAATATCTTGGTGGCTACAGGTTTCCGCAAGTGGGGAATTACTACCAGCACTGTGGCGGGCCTGCTTATCCGAGACCTAATAAAGGGGGGCAATAGTCCCTGGCAAGACGTGTATGATCCCGGACGGGGAGTGAAACTTCGCTCTGCGGGCAAGCTCATTAGTATCAATGCCGATGTGGCCAGGGAACTGATCAGCGGCAAACTGAAAGGGCCAGACCTGGGGGATGTGGCCCAGGGTGAGGGCAAGATAGCGAAAATGGATGGCCGCAAGGTCGGCGCTTACCGGGATGAACAGGGCGAGCTACATGTTGTAGACATTACCTGTACCCACTTGGGCTGCGAACTTAAGTGGAATTCTGCCGAAAAGACCTGGGATTGTCCCTGCCATGGTTCACGCTTTGGTTATCGTGGCGAAATCGTCGAGGGGCCAGCCCTCAAACCCTTGCAGCAAGGAAGCGGGGACAAGAACGATATAGATCCCGATATAATTTAGGACAGCCGGCAACGGCTGTTTTTTAAGATGTCGGTTGAAGAAAGGTTTGTGAAAAAATTAACTGTCCCTGGGCAGGAAAATCCTCTGTGTTAAGCGAATTCACTAGGAGAAAGTATATACCTATGTGGGAGGAGAATGGGCTTGCGGAGAATAACTAAACACCCGATTCTACAGTTCGCAGAAAAGCCTGTGGTCAGCTTCACCTTCGAGGGTCAACAGCTGGAAGGGCGTGAGGGGGATACTATTGCATCTGCTCTCCACGCCAACGGCGTCATGGTCCTCAGCCACAGTCGTCGTCATCATCGTCCCAGGGGCTTTTTTTGTGCCATCGGCAAATGTTCATCTTGCTTAATGACTGTCGATGGCAAACCCAATGTCCGCGTCTGCGTTGAACCCTTGCGCGACGGCATGGATGTCTGGCGTCAGCCTGCCATCGGGGGTGAGCTTAAATGGTAAAGACCCAGCTTCTTGTTGTGGGGGGGGGACCCG
>DAIOXA010000330.1:0-2117 GCA_036758185.1 Bacillota bacterium | reverse complement strand
CATGGATTTCCACCAAAAAATTGCCCAGTTCCCTCAGCATTGCCACAGTGACGGGACGCCCATCAATGCGGGCCTGACTCTTGCCGTTGCTGTAAATTTCTCGCTGTAGGATCACAGTACCCTGGTTCAGGACCCAACCCTGTGCCACTAGCTGAGCAGCCACGGCGCCACTAATTTCTAGCACGGCGCTGATCACTGCGCCATCGCTGCCCGACCGTACCAGTTCGGAGGAGGCCCGCTCCCCCAAGACCTGGTTCAAGGCATCTATGATTATTGATTTCCCAGCGCCGGTTTCGCCGGTGAGGATATTGAGTCCGTCTCCGAAAGAGACCGTCAGTTCTTGGATGAGGGCAAAATTCTCGATATGCAGTTCCCGGAGCACTGTTCTCTCTCCTCTCGCTATCTACTTTGATGCATTAATTTTTCCCTGAGAATGTCAAAGAAGTTCTTGCCCTGGAGCCGGACCAACCTTGTCTCATGGGGGGACTTGGTAACCCGAACTTCGTCCCCACAGTTCAGGAAAAAACTGCATTGCCCGTCCACCGTCAGCACCATGTCCTGCTGGGCAGTCTTAAGGTTCACGCCGATGATGGCATCCCGGGCTACCACAATGGGTCTGGCGTTGAGGGTGTGGGGACAGATGGGCGTAATTATGGTCAGTTGGACATTGGGGGCGACGATGGGTCCACCGGCAGAAAGGGAATAACCCGTGGAGCCAGTGGGGGAAGAGACTATCAAGCCATCGCCATAATAACTGCCGATGGGCACGTGGTCGACGCTGACATCCAAGCGGATGATGCGGGCCAGGGTTCCCTTGGCAATGGTCGCTTCATTGAGGGCGAAGGTGTCCTCTACCACCTTACCCCTCCGCAGAACCTGGACCGAAAGCATGGCCCGCTTTTCAACGGTAAATTGCCGGGCCACCAATTTTTCCAGGGCCGCCTCGAGATCTAGCACTTCCACCTCGGTGAGAAAACCCAGTTGACCTAAATTTACGCCCAAGAAGGGGATGGTAGTCCCCATATAACTCCGGGCCACGCTGAGGAAGGTCCCGTCGCCACCCAAGATCAAGACCAAGTCCACCGGAGGCAGGGGCTGCTCCAGGGAAAATAGCCTGCATCCGCACTGCAATTCCCGCTGCGCCCAGACCTCAATTTGCCTAGCGGTGCACCAAGAGCAAATCCGTCCGGCCACTTCGGCAACATCCGGCTTTGTCATATTCGCTACTACTGCCACTGCCTTCATCTACTTACCTCGCTAACAAATAAAGTACTGCGCCCAGGGCCAAGGATGCAGCCAGAGCCACGAGGTTGACCAGCCAACGCCGGTTGCTGATGGTGGTCAACCGAATTCTTTCTTTGTCCATATCTACAGTTATTATACCGTTGGGGGCAAAGGCTAATTGGTATTCCAAGAGTCGGCGGCGAATGTCGGCGTTGCGCACACTGCCCCCGCGTTGGGCATTGACCTCCACGACAAACTTCTTTAGCCCCCGGCGCACCACCAAATCCGCTTTGACCCTTTGGCGATGGCGGCGCCCCTCAATGGCAAAATCAATGAACTTGACGGCAGCTCGGGCCTGAATAAAGTAGCCCTCTTCCCGCAGCAATTCCGCCGCCTTTTCGTCAATTTTGCGGGGGACTTCCCGGATACCGTACCAATCCCGGACAACTTTGAAGATCAAGACCAACAGGGCAAAGCCAATAATGATGGCATAATCTACTGGGGTGAGCAATCCCATTCCATCCCCTCCGTTCTCGGTATACTTCCACATTTCTCCTTGGTTTTCCTGCGCAAAGAGGAAAAACCGGCGACACCGGTTTTAGGCAAAATAGTTATGGGCCCCTTCCACTACTTGTTCAGGGGTAGGCGGTTTTTTGGGAGAATGACGGCCAAAGAAGCCGTGGGCCAGGTATTCAATATTGCCCTGGGGTCCCTGTATGGGTGAAAAATCCAGGTTCCACAGAGAAAAGTTCAGCCCGTCCGCCGCCCTTAGTACGTCCTCCAGGACCTGAAGGTGAACCTTTGCCTCCCGGACGACGCCCTTCTTGCCCACCAGTTGCCGACCCGCTTCAAATTGAGGTTTGATCAACATCACCAATTCTGCTGGAGCCACC
>DAIOXA010000329.1:0-2153 GCA_036758185.1 Bacillota bacterium | reverse complement strand
CGGAAATCGTCCAGATTGATGTGAGCTAAGAGCATAGGGAGGAGAGTACATGAAAAGGTTAATTGCGTTGACCATTGTTCTGGCTACCTGCATAGCATTAGTGGGTTGTACCATGGAGAACGGGGCCGCTCAGATATCCTCCGAAGAAAGGCGGCGCATAGATCTGTACGTCCAGGTGATGACAGCGGCCTTTCAGATTGAGAACGGTGGCGATGGCTTTGTCGCTGTGCGGCTGGATTCCCTGGAAGGATTGGGCGCGGATGCCCAGCAGGAAGTGTTGAAGGATCTAATTGGCCTTTCTGCCAATGTTTACAGCTTTGCTAAGGTGGAGTGGGACGAGACGAAGTTCGTGTATTATCATGGCAACATGGCAGGAACTATTAATGGGACTGTCCTCTCGGTGTCTGTTGAGGAGTACAGCGGTGATGCAGCAACAATTGCCGGCTGCTCTAGGTTTGGCAATTTAGGCGCGGTCTTCCCCAAGTACCGCGCCAGGTATGACAGTGGGATTTGGATTCTAGACATGATCAATATGGCAATATCATAGGGGGACACTGGAGTTTTTTGTCTACTGACAGCCCTGGCGACAGGGCCATTTCTTTTGCCCGGAGCAAAGATTAGGTATATAATGGCAGGACATGGGAGGTGATGGACATGAAAATTGCGATTATCTCGGATATCCACGGCAACTTGCCTGCGCTCCACGCCGTCTTAGACGATATCTCCAGACGGGATGTGGACAGCCTTCTTTGCCTGGGCGATGTCATCGGCAAGGGCCCCAACTCTGCTGAAGCAGTGGATATTTGCCGGGATAGATGTGCCATAATCGTTGCCGGCAATTGGGATAAGTACCTGGCCAGCACCGATAATACAGCACCATCGGTAACTTATTATAAGGCGCAATTGGGTTCAGCTAGACTGGAGTACCTGCGCAGTTTGCCTGAGTTCATCGAGTTTTTTCTCAGCGGCAAGGTAGTAAGGTTATTTCACGCTCACCCCCTGGACGTATTTACCCGCGTCTTTTTTAAGAGTGAGATTGCCGAGAAGATCGGCATGTTTGCCCAGCCGGAATTGGCGGGTACGGTCAGCATTTCCGGTCAGTCGGACATCGTTGGCTATGGCGACATCCACTGGGCGTACAAGCAGTATATTACTGGCAGACTTTTGTTCAATGTGGGCAGTGTGGGCAACCCCCTGGATATCCCCTTGGCCTCATATGTGGTCTTGGAGGGCGAGTATGGTGATAAGGCTCCTGCCCCCTATGCCACCCAATTCTACCGGGTTCCCTATGATATTGAGTTGGCCGTTAACCAGGCCCATGGGGGAAATCCTCCGCAAAAAGACGCCTTTATCCACGAGCTGCGCACTGCAATGTACTCACGGAAACGGATCGAGCCGTAGATCGGCAACAGATGACTAAGTGCTGAAGTGGCAGTTACTGCGCTGGGCTTCAAAGGCCTGCCCGGCCAAAAGTAGGACCGTCCCTGAATTAGCCTGCCCGGCCAAAAGTAGGACCGTCCCCGAGTTAGCCTATCTTAATTGGAAACGGAGAGCTGGTTATGAGCCACGACTGGAAACGAAAGGTAATACTGTTTTTGACGGGGCAGACTATTTCCCTCTTGGGTTCAGCTCTGGTTCAGTATGCCATCACCTGGCATATTACACTGACCACCCAATCCGGGATGATGATGACGGTATCCATCATCTGCGGGTTTCTGCCCGCCTTCTTTATCTCTCCCTTTGCCGGGGTATGGGCGGACCGCTCTAACCGCAAGACGCTTATCATCCTGGCCGACTCCTTTATCGCTATCTCGACACTGGTGCTGGCGATTCTGTTCTTCATGGGATACAATTCCCTGGCGCTGCTCTTTGTCATGTCTGCTATTCGCGCCCTGGGTTCCGGGGTGCAGTCCCCGGCTATTGGGGCGCTCTTGCCCCAACTTGTGCCTAGGGATAAACTGACCCGGGTGAATGCTCTCAACAACTCGATTCATGCTACAGTTACCTTGGTCTCGCCAATGCTCAGCGGCGCCCTCCTCAGTATTACTAAATTGCAGACCATCTTCCTCATCGATGTCATCACCGCCATCATCGCTGTATCCATCTTGCTCTTTATGTTGCAGGTTCCCGTGCATGCCAAGGCCGGGGCCAAG
>DAIOXA010000328.1:522-2154 GCA_036758185.1 Bacillota bacterium | reverse complement strand
GCTCCAGGGGTTAACAGTCTCGCCCCTGGGGTCCTGCCGCCCTGAGGGATGGTACTTCATAGAAATTAATGACGATACTCCCTAAGGGGAGTTTTGTCATTAGAACACAAGTTTGGTATAATTGTCAGGGGGGTGAGGATGTGGATACGCCCATCATTCACGTGGATATGGATGCCTTCTTTGCCGCTGTCGAGATGCGGGATAATCCAGAATATCGGGGCAAGCCGGTTATAATAGGCGGGGATCCTCGGCGGGATGTGCGGGCAGTGGTTTCCACCGCCAGCTACGAGGCCCGCAAATTCGGGGTTCATTCCGCCATGCCCCTGATCCAGGCATATCGCCTCTGTCCCCAGGGCATTTTTCTCCGGGGAAGTGGCGCCAAGTATGCCGAGGCCTCCCGGCAAATTATGCAGATATTTTCCCGCTACACTCCCTTGGTGGAACCCCTTTCCATCGACGAGGCCTTTCTGGACGTGTCGGGCTGCCAGGGACTCTTTGGCCCCCCTTCGGTCATTGCCGCCCGGATCCAGGAAGATATTCGCCGCGAGTTAGAACTTTCCTGCTCGGTGGGGATTGCCCCCAACAAGTTTCTGGCCAAGCTAGCCTCGGATTTGCAAAAACCCGGTGGCTTTACCGTAATTGAGCCTGGGCAGGTGGAGGCAGTGCTCCATCCGCTACCCATCAAGAAATTGTGGGGGGTGGGGGAGAAGACTGCCGTAAAGCTAAAGAATATGGGCATAGATACAGTGGGTCAGTTGGCCCGCCTGCCCCAGAATCTTCTCGCCGCTGCCTTTGGCAAGCAGGGTGCAAGCTTGTGGCACTTGGCCCGGGGCGAGGATGTCCGGGTGGTGGAGACCAGCCGGGAGGCAAAGTCCATCAGTCGCGAGACCACCTTTGCCCGGGACATCACCGACATGGAGCGGGTGCGGGCGGTGCTGTTGGAACTGGCTGACGATGTCGCCCTCTCGCTGCGCCGCCACAAGTATTTGGCGGGAAAGGTAACGCTGAAGGTTAGGTATGGTAATTTTGAGACGATTACCCGGCAGGGAACCTTGGCGGCGCCAGCTTGCCTGACCATGCCCCTGTATACCAAGGCTCTGGAACTGCTAAGTCACGTCAACCTTCAGGGCCGGGGGATTCGCTTGCTGGGGGTGGGCAGCGGCAGTTTGGAGAGCAGCTCCAGCTTCCACCAGCTCAGCTTCTTTGAGGATGCCAGCCTGATCAAGGAAGAAAAAATAGCCGAGGCCATTGATCGTGTATCTCAGCGCTATGGCCAGGGTGTGGTCAAGCGGGCGACCCTACTAAATAAGAGGAAGGACTAGATTTCTTCCATTCCCGGAGCGAGTGTAGTACAATTCTCGGTGAGGGGTGATATAGATGAAGGAAAAAGTTATGTTAATAGACGCCAACAGTCTATTATATCGGGCTTTTTTTGCCCTGCCGCCGCTGGAGAACAGCAAAGGTCAGCCCACCGGGGCGGTGTACGGATTTATCAATATGTTGATAAAGTTACTGGAGGAGTACCCGGTGGACTATGCGGTGGCCGCCTTTGACTTGCCCGGTCCCACCTTCCGCACCCAGGAATATGCAGAGTACAAGGCCAACCGACCTCCCACACCCTTTGAGTTGCGT
>DAIOXA010000328.1:0-512 GCA_036758185.1 Bacillota bacterium | reverse complement strand
CCGGGATGTCCTGGACGGTTTAGGTGTAGTAAGAGTTGAACTACAGGGCTATGAGGCTGATGACCTGGTGGGGAGTCTGGCCCGGACAGCCAATGATAATGGCTGTTTTGCGTGGATTGTCAGCGGCGACAAGGACATCCTGCAAGTGGTGGACGACAACACCGAGGTAATCCTTACACAGAAGGGGATTAGCCAGACCAAGGTCTATGATCCCGACGCCGTGGCCCAGCGCTACTCCGTCACCCCGCCCCAAATCGTCGACATCAAGGGACTGATGGGGGATAGTTCCGACAATATCCCTGGGGTGCCGGGGATAGGTGAGAAGACCGCCATCAAGCTGATTTCCCAATACGGCAGTATTGCCGGGGTATACGATAACATAGAGGATCTTAAGGGCAAGCAACGAGAGAACCTCGAGGCCTACCGGGAGCAGGCTTTTCTCAGCCGTCAACTTGCCGAGATTCAACGCGACGCCCCGTTGCCTCTGGAGTGGCCGCCAGCCCGGCTGCAGA
>DAIOXA010000327.1:0-2164 GCA_036758185.1 Bacillota bacterium | reverse complement strand
ACAGCATAGCAAGTCTTGCCATCACCCAGGACCCACTACAACAATAAATATTAAACCCGGGCAGCTATCCCGGGTTAGTTTTAGGGTAGGGGCACCGTTATTCCGTAAGTGTCCTCAGTTATTTTCTTATATTTCTCCAGCAGAGAGGGGATCCCCATTGCCTTCAGCAGGTAAAAGGCCGTGGTAATAGAGTCCAAATGGTTTTCATCTCCCAAGAAAAACTGGGCCATACCTTTTCTATAGTACAGCGTGAACAATACATGATTGGTCCTCTTCTCCCGGCAAAAAGCGATGCCAACATCGGCGACCTCCAGGGCCTTGGCATGGTTGTCCAAGCGATGGAAGTTATATGCTATGTTAGAATAGACGGTAATAATCAAGTAGTCGACATACTTGGTGGTATAGTTTTTATCAGAGATCTTATCCAGGATAAAGTAGAGGATGTCGTTGCTGAAGGCAAAGTTCTCCTCCCTGGCAATGAGCAGGCTGATGAGGAGGAGGATCCTGAATTCAATATAGCTGTACTTATACTGCCTGAACCTCCTTATACGGTAGCTGGGGATGGTCAGGCATAGGGCATCCACCAACTTATCCCTGAGGAAACGGTAATTGACGGAAGCCTCAGAATGATATGGGTCGATGGAATCTACGAAGGTAAGAAATTGCTCAAACTCCCTAGGGTTGACCATTGAGAGGCTGGCATCATCGGAGAAGTTTGTAACTAGCTTGTCCCTAAGCTGTGGAGCTGCTCCCTTCTCATAGCAAGAGATGATGTAGTCCACCTCGTCATGATATTCCATCAAGAACTTATTGGATCGGGAGTTTTTTAATAGATCCAGCAAGTCTTCTTTATAGGCAAAGGAAAGAAGCTCCAAAGTATCATACCTTGGAATGACCCGCCCGCTCTCAATCTTCCTGATGGTGTCGATACTGACCCCCACTGTCTCTTGGACATAGGCTTGGCTGAAGCCCAGGCTTTTCCTAATTTTTTTTAGCTCTCCACCAAAACCTTCCAAATTGTAAGTGACAAACATGGTGTAAGTCCCCCAATAACCCAGAAAAACATCTGGGTTTTAATGCTTTAATACATTGTATAATAAGATACAAACAAATCCAAGTAGATGAAAGGAGTAGAGCAATGAAAAGGTTACTTAAGAACGGTGTCGTGTTGGTGTTGGTCGTGATTGCTTTTACCATGGTGTTTGCACCGCTAGCTGCCCAGGCTGCTCCGGAGGATGTCCCCAGGGTTTTCAGCTTACCATCATTCCCGTTTGCTCAACTCGATAAGTAAACTGGCGTTTCTTGCTAATCCTTCCTACTTAGTTCAACATACAGGGGTCTGATCATGAAATCCAGAAAGTACAAGGCCTTACTGCTACTGATATGCACAACATTGTTGCCACTGCTTGCCTTAAATCTATGGATTAATAAACAACATTCGGCACATCTTGCCAAAGTCCTCCCCTTGTTAGTGGCCTTGCTAGTACTCCTGGGCCTAAATTTGTTAAGCGCTCCATATAGTGAGAGAATATCCCCCATTTTCTCTCACGGCACCCTCATGACTCCATTATCCTCTATTGGCATTATTGGGCAAGGGGAGGCCCCTTTTTTTTCACTTCTGAAGATATGGGCAATGATTATGACCATGGCGATAGTATTCACCATGGTTATTCGGCTTAATTTCTGGCTTTCTTTGTTTCTCCTCGGTCTTATCCCCCTGGATATCCTCTGTCAAAAGTTCCTGTGCCGCCAGCTTATTTCGCTATCATCCCAAACCTTCCCCGCCTTTCAGGAAATTGCTGCAGCCCAGGAATTTCCGCACCTATATCCAACTCCACCTGAGGGCTATGCCCCTGCCTGGAACAGTATACTGCAGTACTCGAGTAAGGTGGCCAGGGGGGCAATACTGGTCCTGGCCTTGGCGGATTATATCTCCCGGGATTTCCACCCCCTGCTTCTGGTCTTATATGTAATAATCTTACCGCTATATCTTACCAACCTCAATGAAATCGTGTACGGCAACCTCTCTAAGCGCGACCTTGTCAACAGCATTAAGTACCTTAAAGCTATACAAGACAGTGGAAAACTTAATACTGATAATTAGATAATAGAGGTGATACTATGGATAATGTCAGAATGCTCCCTGAGGAAGAAATTGCAGTGC
>DAIOXA010000326.1:431-2228 GCA_036758185.1 Bacillota bacterium | reverse complement strand
GCATCCAAAGGCTGGGAAGCAAAGGGCCGAGAGTTACCGGGGGGTCGATGCACTCCAGGGCCTGCCACCATAGCAAGGCAACGAGTACCGGCAGGATAAGAAGCAGAGCCAAATTCAGGGCTGGGGAGACAAAGAGTAAGTTCCTGACCATATCTTGCCAGGGCAGGGAATAGGCTAAGCGACCCACTTGAACCAGCCAGATCAGAGGGGCAAGGATAAAGCCCCGGCGCAATAGCGCCGCCATCACCAGCGCCGCAGTCAAGAGCAAAAGCAGCGCCAGCCCCCGCAAGGCGCTGAGATACCCTTGGGCCACCACTACACTGTTCAAGCCAGCGTTAAAGGCCGTCAGGTCGCCCATAAGCAAGTCGGTAAAGCAGAGAATTGCCCAAAAGAGAATTAGGGCGAGAATCAAACGCGACCAACTACTAGGCTTTTTTAGCATATCCATCCCCTCCGCATTCACTCTTTTACTTTCGCCAATTCTAACCCTATTCCCTGCAGAGTTGTGGATATTTTTTCTTTCCCTGGCAGGAAAAGGGGCAATGATTGTGGAAATTATTCCAAAAGTGTGTGCCAAGGGGTGGTTACTTATGGATGAAACCATGGCCATGATCTTTCGCCATATCCTCAATTTCCAGCCAGTGAACAGCCATCGTCTGCCGGGGAGTCCCAGGCAACGGCTGGCTGCCGACCTCCTTCGGTCGGTGGCGGAACCGCCCAGAACCTGGAGTTTTCAAGTTTCTCCAGGCGCGGGAGTGGCAGCTGCCCTGGGGGATCTCTTCCGCCTGTGGGGGGCAATCCGCTACTTTTACACCGGTGGCATGACTAGACTGGCAATTGTCGGCTCGCCGGCGCCGACATCCGGCGTACCCTGGCTGGAAATTACATCAGGGCAGACCAATCCACAGACCATATCCGTCAAAAGCGACGGCTCCTTGGCCTGTTTTCTGCCCCAACTCCCCCAGGGCGCCTGTCGAGACTACCATCAGAACCAGTACCATGTCACTGCCGAGCTCATCACCTGGATTGCCCGCCGGGTTTGGAACTTTCCCAGACTGCGGGAAGGACAGTATGACATCATCTCCCGCCTGGCCCAAGGACGCAACACCCTGGGGATTCTGCCCACCGGCGCCGGCAAATCCCTGTGCTTTCAGCTGCTAGCCATGCTGCTGCCGGGGATAACCCTGGTAATTAGTCCCCTGAAGTCCTTGATGCGAGACCAGTTCGTCAACCTCTGCAAATCTGGGGTCAGCGGGATGGAATTCATCGACAGCTCTAAGACCTCCCAAGAACGACAAGAGGTGCTGGCCAAGCTGCGCTCTGGGCAATTGAAACTGCTCTATATCTCTCCAGAACGCCTGCAGATTGAAAGTTTCCAACTGGAACTGGCGGACACCATCGCTTGTTATCCCATCAGTCTCTTTGCCATCGATGAGGCCCATTGCATCTCGGAATGGGGCCATGATTTCCGCCCCTCCTACTTGCGCCTGTGCCATTTCATCGCCCAGATGCACTCTCCCCCTATCTGCGCCTTGACCGCCACAGCCTCCCACTATGTGCGCCAGGATATCCTCGCTCTCCTGGGCCTCAACCCCCAGGACACCATCACCCCCTCCAGCATGGACCGGCAAGAACTGAGCCTGCAGGTAAAAATCATCGATCAGCAAGACGACCTTCACCAGGAGATTGTCTCTACAATCGACACCGATATCCCCGCTGTTCTGGGCAGGCCCCTGGAGAAAATTCATGACAAGAGCGCCGGCATAGTATTCACGCCCTACGCCGCCCCCCAGGGGC
>DAIOXA010000326.1:0-371 GCA_036758185.1 Bacillota bacterium | reverse complement strand
TCACAAATGCCTGACGGAGATAGGATTGAGGTTCAGGACCAATTCAAGGACAATGCCTTTCCTCTACTGGTGGCGACCAAGGGTTACGGGATGGGAATTGACAAAGACAATATAGATTACATAGTCCACGCCTGCGCCCCAGCCTCCCTGGAAGCCTATTACCAGGAAGCGGGTCGGGCTGGACGGGACGGAGAGCATGCCCACTGTGTCATCATTGCACGGCCTCGCCGAGACAAGTGCGCCAGCGAGAGCAAGGCCGCCCTGCCCCCCTGCCACCGGGGCTGGAAATGTCAATACACCGGTGGCGAAAAATGTGATTATGGCATTCAGGCGGGGCTGCTGGCCCTGGAATATCCCCCAGAGCAGGAGAC
>DAIOXA010000325.1:0-2241 GCA_036758185.1 Bacillota bacterium | reverse complement strand
AAAAACTGCGAAAAGGTGAGTAAACAGGAGCAAATAAAACTTTATAGTGGGAGGGTATGTTTTGAAAAAGTTACTCGTTGTACTATTGGCTTTGGCCTTAATGTTACCTTTGGCCGCCTGCGGCCCCAAGGATCCAGGTACCGATCCGGGGACTGATCCCGGTACCGACCCCGGCGCCGACCCGGGTCCCACAGGCTATGAGTTGGCCTTGGTTACCGACCTAGGGACCATCGACGACAAGTCCTTTAACCAGGGTGCATGGGAAGGCCTCAAGCGCTACGCCGAAGAAAAGAACGTTACTTACAAGTATTATCAGCCTGCTGGCAAGGAAACTTCTGCATATCTGGACGCCATAGACCTAGCAGTGGAAGGCGGCGCCAAGCTCATCGTCTGCCCCGGCTTTTTATTTGAGCCTGCAGTTTATCAAGCCCAGGATCTCCATCCCGACATCATGTTCATCCTGCTGGATGGATCCCCCCAGGATGGAACCTATACCGATTTCAAGATTGAAGACAATGTGTACTCCATCTTCTATGCCGAAGAGGAAGCTGGCTTCTTGGCAGGCTATGCTGCCGTCAAGGAAGGTTATACCAAGCTGGGATTCATGGGCGGTATGGCTGTTCCCGCCGTCATCCGCTTTGGCTATGGCTATGCCCAGGGCGCTGAGTACGCCGCAGAAGAAATGGGCATTAGCTCCATCGATTTGAATTATCATTACACCGGCGGCTTCGATGCAACTCCCGAAGCCAAGGCCATGGCTGCCTCTTGGTATAATGCAGGTATCGAAGTCATCTTTGCCTGTGGTGGCTCCGTCGGCAACTCGGTCATGGCGGCAGCTGAAGAAGCTGACAAGGTAGTCATCGGCGTCGACGTCGACCAATCTGCCGAATCCAATACCGTCATCACCTCTTCCATGAAGCAACTGTCCATCTCTGTCTATGACGGTATTACCGCTTACTACGCTGGCAAATTCCCCGGTGGCGAAATCGTCACCCTGGATGCCACTGTTGATGGTATCGGTTTACCCATGGAAAACTCCCGCTTTAAGACCTTTACCCAGACAGACTATAAAGCCATCTACCAGGAGTTGGTGGACGGCAGCGTAGACATCCTGACAGATAGCGATGCAGAGGACGCCAGCGAGCTTGGCACCAAAATTGTCAAGGTAAACCTGGTAGATTAGTTAAGCTTGTTAATCTGGGATTCGGATAACCCCGAGTCCCAGGTTTTTTTGTATCTCTTTCATTGCTGGAAAATTTGCTTCGTGATATAGTAAATTAGTCTAATATGTACTTCTGTATATACTTACATGGGGTCAGGAGGGATTAAATGGACTATATTATCGAGATGCTGGGCATAACCAAGGAGTTTCCCGGAATTGTGGCCAACGATGATGTGACGCTTCAAGTAAAAAAAGGAGAAATCCATGCCCTGCTGGGGGAAAACGGAGCGGGCAAGTCTACGTTGATGAATGTACTCTTTGGGCTGTACCAGCCGGAGCAGGGGGTAATCAAGCTCCGGGGCAAGCATGTCAATATCTCAGGCCCCCGGGAGGCTAACGCCTTAGGATTAGGCATGGTTCACCAACACTTCATGCTGGTGGAGAACTTCACCGTCCTTCAGAACATCGTCCTGGGAACGGAGACGGTGCAGGGGGGACTCCTCAAGATGGACGAAGCCCGGCAAAAGGTCTTGGAGTTGAGCCGCCAGTACGGTCTGCGGGTGGATCCTGATGCCCTGGTGTCGGATATCTCGGTGGGCATGCAGCAGCGGGTTGAAATTTTAAAGATGTTGTACCGGAACAATGAAATCCTCATAATGGATGAGCCCACTGCCGTGCTGACACCCCAGGAAATTGACGAAATTATGAATATCATGCGGGGCTTGGTGGCGGAAGGAAAGTCCATCGTCTTTATCACCCACAAGCTCAACGAAATTAAGGCAGTGGCCGACCGCTGCACCGTCCTGCGCCGGGGCAAGTTCATCGGAGTGGTGGATGTTGCCAGCACCAGTCAGGAAACACTTTCCGAAATGATGGTGGGGCGCAAGATAGACCTCAATATTCAACTGGCTGCCCAAAAACCGGGCAAGCAGGTATTGCAGGTGGACAAGCTATGTATTCATTCCCGGCGGCGTGGTTACGGCAAAATGGTGCTCAACGACGTCAGTTTTGCTGTGCGCCAGGGCGAGATAGTGTGCATCGCCGGCATCGATGGCAATGGCCAATCGGAATTGGTCCAC
>DAIOXA010000324.1:0-2249 GCA_036758185.1 Bacillota bacterium | reverse complement strand
TGATTGGTTTGGGTGGCTTAGGCGAGTTTATTTATATAGGTGTGGGCTCCAATAACAACAAGCTAATAATTGCCGGCGCAATTCCTGCCGCAATTATGGCAGTTAGTCTGGCCTATTTACTCGACCTGCTGCAGAAAAAAATCACTCCCTGGGGCTTGAGGAAGGTGAAATAAGGTGAGCGTGGATATTGTATTGGAGCACCTCTACATCGTAGTTGTAGCCATGGCGATTGCTATCGTGATTGGACTGCCCTTGGGAATCCTAGCCTATTTCCGTCCGACTTTCAGAAAAGTAATCTTCTGGATAGTGGATGTCCTGCAGACCATTCCAGCCCTGGCCTTATTGGGTATAATTATGGTTTTTTTAGGGGCAGGTAAGTCGACAGTGATTATTGGACTGTTCCTTTATTCTCTGCTTCCCATCGTCCAAAACACCTGCCTTGGCCTGACCCAAGTAGACCCAGCTATCAAGGAGGCGGCCCGGGGGATGGGCATGACAAAGCTTCATAGTCTTGTCCGGGTGGAATTGCCCCTGGCTTTCCCAGTTATCTTTACCGGCATTCGCATCGCCAGTGTCACTGCCATAGGCGTGGCTGTGTTTTCCACATTTGTTGGCGGTGGCGGCCTGGGTTCCATCATCTATCGGGGCATCTACATTCAAAACATGGAGCTGCTACTATCGGGGACTTTTGCTTTGATGGCCATGGCGATAATCTTTGACACGGGGATGGCTTATATTGAAAAGTGCCTATATCGGCATTCCTCGTAAAAATAAAGGAGAGATTTTTTTGAAGGCATTGGGAGTTATTACCGCAGTTTGTTTAGTGACAATGATGTTTCTTGCTGGTTGTTCCAGCAATGAAAATGCTATTGTCATCTATGATGGCCAATTCGCCGAAATGAGGGTTATTCATCAGATGGCAAAAATGGTGGTGGAAGAGCATACTGACGTTACTGTTGAGATTAGGGATGAAGTATCCCCGGTCAACTCTTATAATGAATTAGTTAGAGGAAACGCTGATCTGATGAATAGTTATGACGGCACCCTGCTAACCACATTCTTGCATCTTGACATCGTCGACGTTCCCGAAGGACAAACTCTATATGACTTTGTCAACGAAACGGCAATGGAGAGGAACGAAGTACGCCTCTTAGCTAAACTGGGCTTGAACAACACCTACGCAATTGCTGTTCCCCAGCACATTGCCGAAGAATATAATCTAGAAACAGTCAGTGACCTAATCCCCGTTGCCGGCGAACTCGTCTTTGGTGCTGAACACGATTTCTTTAGCCAGGAAGGCAGCGCAAAGTATAACCCCTTTGTTGACTTTTACGGACTGAAATTTAAAGATGGCAAGCCAATTGATATTGGACTAAAATATTCCGCCGTAGAAAGCGGCAATGTTGACGTAACAGTGGCCTACACCACTGATGGCTTAAACAAAAAGGCGCAATTAGTAATTCTTGAGGATGATGCAGGGTTTTTCCCAGAGTATAATGGCGCCTTGCTGGTAAGGGATGACTTGTTCGAGCGCTTTAAGGACGTGGCTCCCAATCTGGAAGAAGTGCTGAACATGCTCGGCGGCAAACTTACCAACGATATCATGGTAGAGTTAACCTACGACATTGATATCAATGGCAGATCGCCAGAAGAGGTGGCGAGAGAGTACTTGCAGTCCGAAGGTTTAATAGAATAACGGCATTCCTGCATAAGTGAATAGGAGGAGACCCGTCAAGGGTCTTCTTTTTTCGCCCACCGCATATTACATGCGCCCTAATATTTCCTGCATGATAATATTTGCTGTAAGTACGAGAAATTACATCCCCTTGCTCGGCGTCATGCAGACTGTGGACCAGCCCATCTACATGCAGGGCGGAAAACCCCAACCCAGCAACCTTTTCAAATCCCCGGAATATATATGAGTATTCAGTGACCACGGCCGGGGATGGCTTACCCGACGAACAGTCGCTGATATCCAGAAGCCAAGCTTCTTTGGAAGGCTGCCTTGCCGATAAAAGCTGAAAGGGAACACGAAAGTTACAGGGAAGAAAACTTGCCGCACGGTGTTGGCCTGAACCTGGGATAGCATGCCTCCTTGCCACTTAATTGTGATAAGAGACCAGACAGACGCATTGACCTTCTGTCTCTACGGTAATACAATGGACAAAACCGTCAGGTGATTACGGCAAGGGGGAGCGAGAAATGGATACATTGCATTACCTGAATCAGTATTATAAGGATTACGATGA
>DAIOXA010000323.1:0-2260 GCA_036758185.1 Bacillota bacterium | reverse complement strand
CTGTACCGATGCCAATCCGCAGTTTATGGGGCTTACAGAGCCAGCGCAGCATTCGCACCAATTGAGGCGCAGTCAGCCAACCGGACATTATTCCCTGCACCTCATCCCCCCGAGACAGGGTAAAGGGGACTAGCAGAGCGGGATGGACAAACCCATTAAGGCGCGAGATCAGGGTATCCTGCTCCAGCCCGGCCTTGCGAGAGCCGATGATATCGGCAGTAAGTACAGTTATTTTCCGCAAAAAAGCACCCCCAGTAGGGTTAATTACAATCTTTAACCCTCTTAGGGGTGATATTCTACAAATTGAGGAAAAAATCCTGCCTGGCGCGACTTCGGGGACGGGACTTCTCACCGCGTTTTGACCGGCTGGATGACCTACGCGGCGAGAAGTCCCGTCCCCGAAGTCGCGTGCTTAGCCTGCCAGGGCGGCCCACTTGCCGCAGCGGTCCCCCCAGCGGGCCACCACTGCATCTTCGCAGGCCAGTTCGACGATTTCGCAATTATTGGCGCAGTCGGTGCAGTAGAAGCTGCGGCTGCTGTGTTGTTTGTCGCTAACCGACAGGCCCAAGAAACTGGTGGGCTTGTTCTTGACCTGGGCCTGGGCCAGGAGGGCCGCCCCTAGGGCACCCATAACACCGTAACGCTCCGGCACGACGACTTCCAGACCAAGGGCCTGTTCAAAGGCCCTTTTAATTCCCGCATTGGCCGCCACCCCGCCCTGGAAGACCACTGGCCCCTGCAATTTTTTGCCCTTGGCCAAGTTATTGAGGTAATTGCGCACTAAAGCAGCGCATAGGCCGGCGATGATGTCCTGGACACTGTTGCCCAACTGCTGCTTGTGAATCATGTCGGACTCGGCAAAGACGGAACAGCGCCCGGCGATGCGTACCGGGGACCTGGACTGCAAGGCCAGATAGCCAAATTCCTCTATGGGGATACCCAGCCTGGCTGCCTGCTGATCCAAGAAAGACCCCGTCCCCGCAGCGCACACGCTGTTCATGGCAAAGTCCACCACAACATTGTGGCGAAGAATGATGAGCTTGGAATCTTGGCCGCCAATCTCGATGACGGTATTGACACCGGGGCAAATGTGCCCAGCAGCCACGGCATGGGTTGTGATCTCGTTCTTGACAACATCAGCTCCCAAGAGCACGGCTGCCAGACTGCGGCCGCTGCCGGTGGTTCCTACCCCGGCAATCCTTTGCCCTGGGGAGAGGGTCTCGCCCAGCTCCTTTAGCCCCTCCTTGACGGTCTTGATGGGCTGGCCCCGGGTCCTAAGGTAGGAGCCAAAGACCAGTTCTCCCCCTTTGTCCAGGAGGACCAAGTTTGTGCTGACAGAGCCTACATCCAGCCCAAGGAATAGTTCTTCAACCATGGGGTAACAACTCCTTATTGGTTTCCCTCTGGGTTATTATATCTACGAAGGCCTCCAGGCGGGTCTGAAAACCCGCTTCCCCCGACTGTTCATCCATGGAAAAACAGACCAGGGGCAGGCCGTATTCGGCAGCAATTTTGTGCATTATGCCCCGGGCGACAATCTCCGGGGTGCAGGTAAAGGGATAGACGTGGACTACTCCATCCATGCCCTCCCGGGCAGCCTTGAGAGTCTCTCCCACCGAATGCTGACCGTGGCCACCGACAAAACAGCTGAGGTAGGGTTTGGCAATTTTCTCGGCGCTCTCCTGATGGTGCAGACGCAGAAAGTCCAGGATAATGTTGACCTTTAACCATTCAGAAATCCAGACGTGCCGGACAACTTCCACCCCTAAATTGCCCAGCTTCTCTTCTATAAATAGATTGGCGGCGGGTTCGGCGATGAGGTAGACCTCTCCCACCAGGGCGACCCTGGGGGGACACATATCCAACTGGGGCAAATTGTGCATTTCTTTTATACTTACCTGGGCTAGCTTTTTTACCGCACCAGGGGTGGACGCTCGGTCTACATTGTCCAGGCAGCGCAAGTAGAGTTTGCCGAAGCTAGCCTTATCCTCGACCCGGGGGCGCAAGTACAGGCTGGCCCGGTGGATATCATCACAGGCCCGGAGCTTGACCAGGGCCAGCCAGGCAGCCTTCACCAAGGTCCACCAGCTCTTGTTCTCTTTAAGTATTTTTGCCACCGCTAGCACCTCTTTGGCGTGGCCCAGGGGCGGCTCTATTACCAGCATGGTAAACTCATAGCCTAGGGACTTGAGGATGTCCCGCTGGACCTGGGCGTAGTAACCAAAGCGGCAGGGGCCTATGCCCCCACCCATGACAAGGG
>DAIOXA010000322.1:1842-2265 GCA_036758185.1 Bacillota bacterium | reverse complement strand
GGGGTGCTGGCCAGCGGTTTCCGGATTATCCGGGGTGGGGGACTGGTTGCCCCCGTCACCCGGTTCGCCGTACGGCGCTATGCTGCCCAGGGGGGAATCCATGTTGGTATTGACCCGGATTATGGTGAGACTGTGCATCTTGAATTATTCGACGCCAAGGGAGTCAACTTGGATAGGGGCGCCGAGCGCAAGTTGGAGGCCGCCGTTAACAGCGACGACTTTCGCCGGGTAGATGCCGGCAAAGTGCCCCTGGCTGACCGCAGCCCAGACATCCTCCAGCAATACTTTGCCTGGGGGAGCCGGGGCCTGAAGGTTTTGAAGCTGGGCGCCGCCGGGCCGGTGGTGGTGGCGGGCGCCGAATCAGAACATATGGCCTTTTTGGGCGCCGGTTTTTTGGCCCATATCGGGTGCCAGGTGCGGCGG
>DAIOXA010000322.1:0-1832 GCA_036758185.1 Bacillota bacterium | reverse complement strand
TGAAAAATGCCGCTCGTTTGGGCGTTTACTTTCGGGCCGCCGGTGAGGAAATTGTGCTGGTGGACGAGGGCGGGATTCCTGTGGCTGCCGAGGTGTACCGTGCCCTGGCCACATGGATCGCCCTGCAAGTCAGGGGTTCGAGGATTGTCATTCCCCACACTGCCCCTGAGACTCTCAGGGATATGGCGACAGGGGAGGAGGTGGTGCCGGTAAAGTCGGCGCCGGGGGAGGTCATGGCTCTAATGCATGAGTTGGCTGAAGGGGATCAGCGTATCGCCCTTCAGTACCTCTTGAATTTTGATGGCATCCAGGCAGCCGCACGGGTTGTCGACTACCTGGAGCAGCAAGAGACCAGTCTCGCGGAGATAATTGCAGATTTGCCGCACCTACATTACAAAAAGTTAGCTGTGCCCTGTCAGTGGCAAGATAAAGGCCGAGTGTTGCGGGAATTGGCCGCTCAGTACGCGCCTGAAGAGATGCAGTTGGAAGAGGGGGTAAAGGTCTTGGCCGATAAAGGCTGGGCCTTGGTTCTCCCCGACAGTGAAAAGCCTCAGTTTAACATTTTTGCCCAGGGTTATAGCGAAGAATTCGCCGAGGAGTTGGCCGTTGAGTTTACCGAAAAAGTCTTCTCCCTCCTCAAGGATCAACGGGGATAGTAGCGGAAATTTGCTCAGGGGATGATATATTTGGAGCTGTTGTTAATTGGAGTGTTGCTATTGGTCGTAATTTGGCATTTCCGTCGGGGCCATAAACCCGCCATCTGGTTTGACGGGCCGGCGCTACGGCCCGAAGGCCTCACTGCCCATGGGGTAGAACTGGCAAAGTACCATAGGATTGCTACCAACCGACCCAGTTTTGGCCTGCTGCTGCGACGGCTCAGGGGCAATTTTCTCCTGGTCACCCAGGCGTATTCGGCGGCGGCAGAGGATTTGCGCCGAGGCAAGGACGTGGCGCCGGCGGGTGAATGGCTACTGGACAATTACTATGTAGTTGAAGAGCAGGTCAGGGAAATCCTCTTGCATGTTCGGGGGCGGCACTTTCGGAGGTTACCGGTGCTGGGCAATGGTCAGTTCCGGGGCCTCCCCCGAGTCTATGCCATTGCTCTGGAGTTAGTAGCCCATACCGATGGACGTCTGGATCAGCAAGTATTGGTCAACTTTATCAATGCCTACCAGCAAGAGAGGAATTTGACCATTGCTGAAATTTGGGCGCTGTCCCTGATGATCAAGACTGCTCTGGTGGAGAAAATTCGTGACGGCTGTGTGCTGTTGAGAGATACTCATTCAAACTGGCGGCAGGCCGAGGAGTTGGTGGCAAAGCCCCAACAACTCCTGGAGAAAATCCAGGCCATGAAGCACTTGCAGCCCTCTATGGTGGAACATCTCTTGGAATTATCCCGTCACGAAAACCTGGACAGCCAGGAAATCCGGGAGGCCCTGGCAGAAAGGTTAGCGGAAAAAGATACCACCCCGGAAAGACTCATCCAGGCTGAACACCAGGCCGCAGCCGCCCGGGCTACTTCCTTGGGCAACGCCATTTCTAGTCTGAAAGACGTCGGCGCCCTTGATTGGGACGAAATATTTGAGTCCCTCTGTCCCGTCGGCCGAGTCCTGGCTGAGGACTCCACCTACCGAGAGATGGACTTCCCATCCCGCAATTACTACCGCAGCAAGGTTCAGGCCCTGGCTCGGCGCACCAGGACCAGCGAGACTCGCGTCGCCAAACTGGCCATGGAGTGTGCCCGGGAGGGCCAGGGGGTTGAGAATCACTGCGGCTACTATCTATTGGATCAGGGCCGGGAGGCTTTGTTGCGGCGCCTGGGCAAAGGGGTC
>DAIOXA010000321.1:406-2278 GCA_036758185.1 Bacillota bacterium | reverse complement strand
GAGATAGGCCAGGGCAATGTGAGGTAGTGATTATCGTCATCCTCACCTCCTGGCGAACATTTTTTCCAGGTTGACCCGGTCAAAGGCCACCCAAATGGGGCGACCGTGGGGGCAGGTCCTGCTGTTGTCACTCCCCTCTAAATCCAGCAGAAGCTTGCGCGCCTCAGCATCAGATAGGCGCTGATTGGCCTTGATGGCACCCTTGCAGGCCATTAGCATCAAAGCGGTCTGGCTATAGTCGGTGAGGCCAAATTCCTCGCCATCGGCGTCCTGAAGATGCTCTAGTATCTCGACAATGTCCTCAGCGGACAGGACCTTCTTAAAGAGGATGGGCACTTCCCGCATAACTATCCCCGTCTCCGTCAGCTCAATCTTAAAGCCCAATTCGGCCAAATGGTGTAGCTGGGCTTGAACAAACTGATGCGTCCGCCCCGACAGCACCGTCTCCACTGGCACAACCACCTGACTGGGGCGCTCGCCCCTATGCAAAAGGTGCAGGAATTTTTCATAGAGCACCCGCTCCTGGGCGGCATGTTGATCCACCAGACGCAACTCCTGGGGCGTAGCCACGACGATGAAGGATGAAAAGACCTGCCCCAGGATGGTAAACTCGTGTCCTGGTTCGGGGAGGGCGCTATCCAAGCGCAACTGTTGAACCTGGGTCTCCTGGATCCTAAAACTGGACTGGGGCAGAGGATTGTACGCTTTGTGCCAAGGCCTGGAGGGGATGTTCACCTGGTTACGTTCCTCTTCAGTTCGAATTTCTGTACTGTAATCCTCAGTTGCACTGGTGGCAAGTGAAGGGCCGATTATCTCTGTCAAGGCCTGGAGACAAGCCCGGTGCACCAAGCGAAAAATGGTATTGGTATCGGTAAATTTAACCTCCCGCTTGGCGGGGTGGACATTTACATCCACCTGGTGGGCAGGCAACTCCAAGTTTAGAAAGGCAATGGGGTAACGGCGTACCGGCAGCAAAGTATGAAATGCCCTTTCCACGGCACTGCCCATGAGGCGGACATTGACGGGTCGTCCCCTGACGGTGAAATACTGCATGGCGCGGTTGCTGCGGTGGAAAGTTGGTGCCGCGACATAACCGGTAACGGCATACCCGTCCAGGAAGAGATTACACCCCAGCAGGCCTTCAGCAATGTCAGTTCCTGCCACACAGGCTATTGAATCCACCAAACTGCCAGTCCCAGGGGACACCAAGGAGACCTTGCCATTATGGGAGAGCTTAAAGCGAATCCCCGGCCGGGCCAGTACTTGTTGGTGTACCGCCTCAGCGATGGCAGAAAACTCAGTAGCAGGCTTACGCATGAACTTCATGCGGGCAGGGGTGTTATAAAATAATCCAGCCACGGCAATGCGGGTTCCCTGGGGACTGGATGCGGGCTCCACTTCCCCCTTCTCTCCCCCCCGAACCTCCAGGCGACTGCCAGCTATGCCCTGGGCCGTTCGGGTTGTAATGGAAAGATGAGACACCGCGCCAATGCTGGCCAGGGCCTCACCCCGGAAGCCCATGGTCTGTATATTAAAAAGATCCAGGTCGCTGACAATTTTGCTGGTGGCGTGCCTCTCCACCGCTAAGTTTAGCTCTTCGGGAGTCATACCTTCGCCGTCGTCGCTGACTACTATTCTGTCCAGACCGCCTTCAAATACTTCGACGGCAATGGTGCTGGCACCGGCATCGATGGCGTTATCCACCAATTCTCGCACCACCGAAGTAGGCCGTTCAATTACCTCGCCGGCTGCAATTTTCAGGATGGTATCGTTGTCCAGTACTTTAATCTTCATCCTGCCCCACCACCTCTCGGGCCATGTTCTTAAGCCTTTCCAGGGCAGCCCACGCCTGGCGGGGCGTTAATTCATCGG
>DAIOXA010000321.1:0-322 GCA_036758185.1 Bacillota bacterium | reverse complement strand
CCTCTTCAGCGCAAGACTGCCCAGCTAAGTACATTTCGGCCAGACTGACCAAGGCTGGGGGCAACCCCGCCAGCTTGGCCACGTGAATGCCGTAGCTCCTGTCGCTGCCACCAGGGATAATCTTGTGCAAAAAGGTCACTTCTCCCTCTTTTTCCGAAACCTGCACCGAGCAGTTGACTACCCGGGACAGACTATCTGCCAGGGTAATGAGCTGATGGTAATGGGTGGCAAAGAGGGTTTTGGCAGTGAGACCAGGGGTTTCATGAAGGTACTCCAAGGTGGCCCTGGTCTCACTGCCAAAACCCTCTTTGCCACCCATTAC
>DAIOXA010000320.1:0-2300 GCA_036758185.1 Bacillota bacterium | reverse complement strand
ATAGACGATCTTAATCCTTTCGGTAAGGGCCTTGTCCAAGGAATTCAGGTCCAAGCTACCATCGGGCTGCTGCTGGATGGCCCGAAATTGAATATTAAGGCTGGCAAAACTGCCCGGTCCCTCCTGGGAAAGGACTGTCTCTAACGTGGCATAGGGCCTGCCCGTCACTGAGAGAATCTCGTCCCCAGGCTGGGTGTTGCCGCTGAGGGCCAGCCACAGGGCGTGGGTTCCCGAGGAGATTTGCGGGCGAACCAAGGCGGCCTGGCCGCCAAATACTGCCGCATAGATTGCCTCCAGTTTTTCTCGCCCCTGATCATTATAGCCATATCCCGTGGACCCCTGCAGGTCATGACTGGCGACTCTGTTTTCGGTAAATGCTGTTAGCACCCTTGCTTGATTGGCCAGGGCAGTGGAAGAATGCTTGTGTTCATTGACTTGGCTGAGGGCAGTGTTTATCTGTACTGCAATTGCCGGGTAGCGCTGGCCGAGGAAATATCCTATCTCTTTCGGCATTGTCTCACCTACTATCTATATAGCGTATATTCCTTGCTGGCACTGCTGAAAAAATCGCAGGATTCCAGAGTCTGTAGCTGATCTCGGGTGGGTGCAAAGGCATGCTTCAAGCGCACTGCATGGCGACGAATGGCTGACTCTAACAAATTGCGCACCAGGCGAGCATTGCTAAAGTCATTATAGGAAAAATGAATCTGTTGGTCTAGTATTTCCCGCACCTTGTTCAGTGCCGGGTTGGTCAGGCGGTATTCCCGTTCCTCCAACATCAGCTGGGCTATACCTAATAGCTCTTGGACAGAGTAATCGGGAAAGCTGAGCTTGATGGGAAAGCGGGATTTTAAGCCGGGATTGAGGCGCAAGAATTCTTCCATGGGAGCGGTATAGCCAGCAAGAATCAGGATAAAGTCGTTCTTGTGATCTTCCATGGCCTTGACCAGGGTATCCACAGCCTCTTTGCCAAAGTCCTTCTCGCCACCCCTGGCCAGAGAATAGGCTTCATCGATGAAGAGTACTCCCCCCATGGCCTTGTGGACCAGGTCCCGGGTTTTTTGGGCGGTATGTCCAATGTACTCCCCCACCAGGTCAGCCCTTTCCACCTCTATTATATGGCCCTTTGACAAGACCTGAAGGTTTTGGAGTAGCTTGCCAAAGAGGCGGGCCACCGTGGTCTTGCCGGTGCCCGGGTTGCCTTTAAAGATCATGTGCAAGACCATTGGCTGATTCTTGAGATTGTGCTGAGCTCTATGCTGCTGGATAGAGATAAAGGCTTCTAATTCTGCAGCTAATTCCTTGACCTTCTCCAGCCCGATCATATTGTTTAATTCCGATAGCGCAGTACAGCTTGACGGGGTAGGGGTGGGTTTAGTCCTTTGATTGCGGACAAAATGCCCTTGGGAAACCACCCTTTCCACTTCAGGGGTAAACTCTTGCCTCGTCATTTTGCCTCCCCCCTCTACATTTGCCCATTTTAATATATATGCCAGGGGAGGGGCAAGGGTGCCTGTAAGTTAAAGGGGACTGTCTGCTAAAGACAGCCCCTCTTTTTTACTCTTCGCTGCGTTCGGGATTGAGATTTACTGGGCGCAGGGGAATAATGGTGGAGATTGCATGTTTGTAGATGAGTTGCTGCTTATTATCGCTGTCCATGACCACGGTAAAGTTGTCAAAGCCCCTGACGGATCCCTTAATTTGAAAGCCATTGAGCAAAAAAACCGTTACTGGAGTCCCATCCTTACGGATTTGGTTGAGGAATAAATCCTGTAGGTTGATATTTTTATTCACTTGACCACCGCCTCTCTCTAGTCTATTAACTTATTTCGCCCTAAGGCTAGATTTTTCCTGCAACCGAGGCCAAAATTCTAGTAACAGTAGCCTGGGGCTGCGAGTTATCCAGCCAGGTCATGCCCTCCATGCCTCGAAACCAGGAGAGCTGCCTTTTGGCGTAGCGCCGAGTATCCTGTTTGAGCTGAGACTTCATTTCTTCCAAGGTCCACAGACCTTGGACATACATTCCAGAATGGCGGTAGCCCAGGCCTTGCATGGCATTGGCCTGAGGAGAGTAACCCCGCTCAATTAAACTAGTATATTCCCCAACTAAGCCCTGAATAACCATTTCCTCGGTCCGGGCGTCTACTTTGTCATAGAGCTGGGAGCGTTCCAAGGTCAGGGAAAACTGCTGTGTCCGAAAAGGGTTGGTCTCCCGAGCCTCGCGCTGTATCCGGGACGCCGCCTTTCCCGAAAGCTGAAATACCTCCAGGGCTCTGACGATCCTACGCCGGTCCTGGACC
>DAIOXA010000319.1:388-2322 GCA_036758185.1 Bacillota bacterium | reverse complement strand
AGGTGCTGCATTAATCCCAAGATAAACAGGCCCCAGGGGTCGGGACCTTGCACTGCTATGGTTAGAGTAATACCTAGGGCCAAAATGGCCAGTCCTCCTGTCGCCATCAATAATCTCTGCAGTTTTGTCATTATTACTCCTTGCCGAACTCTTTTAGTCGCTCTAAATCCTTGATGATGATACGACGCTGTTTAGTATCGATGATTCCATCTGACCGCCAGATGCTGAGGACTCGGCTGACAGTTTCTCTGGTCAGTCCCGTCAGGGCGGCTAACCTGGCCTGGGGCAGCTCAACGGCCCCCTCGATGCCGCCACTTTCTCCCTCCCGGCCATGACGGCGAGCCAAATCCAAGAGCAGCTTGGCTGTCCTGCCATCAGCGGTGGCGTAGGACCAAGTCTTGATCTTATCCTGGGCAGTGCGCAAACGAGCGCTCAGCACTTCAATAATGTAAAGGGCGATGCGGGGATGGCGCAGAATCATATCCTTAATCGCCTTGGTTTTTATAAAGTACATCGTGGTGGGAACCACTGCTTCGGCAGTGGCGGGGTAGGGCGCCTCGCCAAAGAGCACAGCTTCTGCCAACACTTCCCCCGAGCCAAAGATGTGCAGGATGGCCTGTTTGCCCTGGTAATTAGTCTTGCTAATCTGAACGGCCCCTCGCTTAATGAGAAATAAGCCCTGTGCGGGCTCTCCCTCCCAAAAGAGCACCTCGCCCTTGGCATAGGTGCGCGTCTCTATGATTTCTACCAGGCGGGTCAACTCAGTTTCCGGTATCGCAGCAAAGAGAGGAATTTTTGCAAGATCCCTATGCATTTTCTTGCCCTTCACTCTGCATGTCAGCGAGACTCTGCAGTTCCCTGAGAAAATTGCCCACATCGCTAAATTGCCTGTACACCGAAGCGAAGCGCACATAGGCTACCTCATCCAGCTTGCGCAACCGCTCCAGCACCAGCTCGCCGATCAGGCTGGTGCTGACTTCGCGGTCAAGGTTACTGCGCAGCTGCTTTTCTAGATCATCGGCCAATTGCTCCAGCTTTTCTAAGGGGATAGCCCTCTTTTCACAAGCCCGAATCAGGCCGTTAAGAACCTTCTCCTTGGCAAAGAGCTCCCGATCCCCGTTCTTCTTGACAACAACCAAAGGCAGCTTCTCCACCTTCTCATAGGTGGTAAAGCGATTGCCACATTTCATGCACTCTCGGCGGCGGCGGATTTCGTGCTCATCTTCGGTGCGCCGTGAATCGACAACCTTACTCTCTACAAAACTGCAATAGGGACAGCGCACCCTGCCACCTCACTTCCACAAAAATAGTCCAGTCTCCGGATGATATTGGCGAACCAACTCAGCGCCGACCAAAACAGCGATACGGGTTTCGGCGACAATGATTCTGGTCCCCGGCAATAAATGTCCACCGTAAAGCTGTTTTTTCTCGTCTCCCAAGACAATGTGAATATGGGCAAAATACTTGCCGTCCTTCATGGAGATGTTGCCAATAGCGCTGATGACCTCTAGTTTTCCTTCCATGCGCTTCTCGATATACTTCTCGTTTTCACTGTCATAATAGCCAAAGACTGCTCCATCGGCGTAGCCGATGAGTTGCACTTCGGCAGCCCGGATGTCCTTTTCCTCGGCAATCCTTTCCAGCTCTTCCAGAAAGTCTCCTCCTGACGGTAATAAGCCTACATACACTTCATTGATGGTAAACTTCTTCAACTGCAATGCCTCCTGTTATAGATAGTTATTGTATTTTTCCCACCACTTGCTCTGCCAATCCTCCAGAGCCTCCCTTTGCTCCCTGCCCTCGGCCAGAGCCTTAAGTAATCTCAGCCTGTACAACACCTCAATCCGCTCAGTCCAATTGGAAGCAAGCTCAGAAGTGGCGCAGTATCCCTGGAGAAAGTATTCCCAAAAAAAGTGGATATCGTCCAAGCCAAT
>DAIOXA010000319.1:0-355 GCA_036758185.1 Bacillota bacterium | reverse complement strand
GCCGTTATCCCATATCTTTATCGGCGGGAACCCCCGCCAGCAGCCGGTGAGGGTCCCTCCCCCCGAAGGCCACAAGTTAATGGTGTCCTCGGTCAAGGTAGCTACTGTACCGGGAAACTCTTTCAACCCCTTTTGCATGGAAAGGAGAAGATAATAACGGCGGATTTGACCAACTATGTACTGGGAAACGGGGTGCAACCGGGGACAAGTAATATCCCCGGTGCCAGCATGGCGCAGTGAGTGCACCATGCCAATGGTTGCCCCCACCCTCCTGACCTTCTCAATCTTGCCTTCCCGGGCTATGCAGTGCCAGACAGGCATTAGGTCAGCCAGGGGCCGGTGCTGGGCCGCCATT
>DAIOXA010000318.1:1959-2343 GCA_036758185.1 Bacillota bacterium | reverse complement strand
CTGGCCTATACTGGGGATTTGCAGGGTAAGCGAGGGCAGGAGCAGGCCCAAGGCCAGGAACAATCCTGCTAAGACAACTTTTTTCGTAGAAGAGTTCTTCATTTCTTTCCCTCCAAATTAAAAAACCATAATAGTATAGCTTGCCGTGAGCAAGTAAATACCTTCATGGTATAATTATTAAAAACTATATAGTTGCAGGTTCAGCCTGCTTCGGCAGGCGATATTAACAAGATAACATAGTAAATGACAATGGTCAAGGCAGTGCAAAAAACTATTAAGCAGGTGATGAGGATGTACAGATTTCAGGATGACTATAGCGAGGGGGCCCACCCCCGAATTCTCCAGGCCCTAGTGGACACTAACTTCCTTCAGGAGGAGGGCTAT
>DAIOXA010000318.1:0-1933 GCA_036758185.1 Bacillota bacterium | reverse complement strand
CGTCAGGATGTGGATATCCACTTATTACCCGGCGGGACCCAGACAAACTTTACAGCTATTTCAGCATTTTTGCGCCCCCATGAGGCGGTAATCTCGGCCAGTACCGGTCACATCTGCGTCCATGAGACGGGGGCAGTGGAGGCCACGGGGCACAAGGTTGTCGCCATGGCTGGGGTAGAAGGCAAGCTGACCCCGGCAGCAATACAAGAGGCCCTGGACTTTCACACCGATGAACATATGGTCAAGCCCAAGCTGGCCTACATATCTAATTCCACCGAAATTGGGACGGTGTACGGCAAAGGAGAGCTGGAGGCCTTAAGCAAAATCTGCCGAGCCAACCAGCTCTACCTATACATGGACGGGGCCAGACTGGGTTCGGC
This sequence comes from Bacillota bacterium, assembly GCA_036758185.1. GTDB lineage: Bacteria > Bacillota > Proteinivoracia > UBA4975 > UBA4975 > DAIOXA01. The sequence goes on along the minus strand of DAIOXA010000318.1, from coordinate 1,553 downwards.
CCTGACGGCCCAAGGCAATGACCTGGACCTGAAGGCAATAGCCCAGTTGGTGGATGCCTTTTACATTGGGGGCACCAAGAACGGTGCCCTCATCGGCGAAGCCTTGGTATTATGTCGCCAAGTACTGCAAGAGGACTTCCGCTTTATTATGAAGCAGCGGGGGGCTATGTTAGCAAAGGGCAGGCTAATTGGCATGCAGTTTCTTGAGCTCTTTCGGGACGACCTTTTCTTTGACCTGGCCCGGCACGCCAACAGTATGGCAGAGCTATTACGGGAAGGTTGTGCCCAGGCGGGTTTGGACTTCCTCACCTATTCCCCTTCCAACCAAGTATTCCCCATCCTACCCAATGCCTTGATCGCCAAGTTGCAGAGTAAGTATGACTTTTATGTCTGGACTCAAGTTGACGACCAGCACGCTGCCATCCGCTTAGTCACATCTTGGGCCACCAAGGAAGAGGCGGTGCGAGGGTTCCTCGAGGACATGAACAAGTATATTGCCGCGGAGGAATGAGAGTGGAGCAGAAGTATAGGCTTGAAAGGGACAGTATGGGAGAAGTTAAGGTTCCGGCAGATAAACTGTGGGGCGCCCAGACCCAGCGCAGTCTGGAAAACTTCCGCATTGGCACTGAAAAAATGCCTAGGGAAATCATCCGCGCCTTTGCCGTCCTCAAGAAGGGTGCCGCCCGGGCCAATAACGAGCTGGGTAGGCTGGACGAGACAAAACTCAAGGCCATAGAGCAAGCTTGCGACGAAGTACAGCGGGGAGAATTGGATCAGCACTTTCCCCTGGTGGTCTGGCAAACGGGGAGCGGCACCCAGAGCAATATGAATGTCAATGAGGTTACCGCCCACAGGGCCAACGGTATCCTGGGCCGGGGGGCAGTCCATCCCAATGACCATGTCAACATGTCCCAGAGCTCCAACGACACCTTCCCCACCGCTATGCATATCGCCGCCGTGGTAGAGATTGAGAACACTCTCCTGCCTGCCCTGGAGGGCCTTACCAGCACCCGGGCCAGGTTGGAGCAAGAAAATGCCGGCATCATTAAGACGGGGCGCACCCACCTCCAGGATGCCGTGCCCATCGCCTTTTCCCAGGAAATAAGCGCTTGGAAGCATATGCTGGTCAAGGATAGGGAGTACATAATTCAATCCTTGGTAGACTTGAGGGAGCTGGCTCTGGGCGGCACCGCCGTGGGCACCGGCCTCAATGCGCCCCAGGGCTTTGCGGAACTGGCCGCTGACGAGATCAGCTTGGAATTGAAGACCAAGTTTGTAACGGCGGAGAACAAGTTCCACTCCCTGACCAGCAAGGCGCCCCTGGTCTATAGCCACGGCGCCCTCAAGGCCTTAGCCTGCGATATTATGAAGATTGCCAATGATGTGCGCTGGCTGGCCAGCGGCCCCCGCTGCGGGATTGGCGAGATCTTGATTCCCGAGAACGAGCCCGGCAGTTCTATTATGCCGGGGAAGGTCAATCCCACCCAGAGTGAGGCCCTGACCATGGTGGCCTGCCAGGTCATGGCCAATGACGCCGCCATCGCCTTGGGCGC
>DAIOXA010000317.1:0-2345 GCA_036758185.1 Bacillota bacterium | reverse complement strand
GGTTCCCGACTCGGCCCACGGCACCAACCCGGCCAGCGCCGCCATGGTGGGCATGAAAATAGTAGAGGTCAACTCCGACTGTCACGGCTGCGTCTGCCTGGAGGACCTCCGGGCCAAGGTGGACGATAGCGTGGCCGCCTTGATGCTGACCAACCCCAATACCTTAGGGCTCTTTGACATCAATATCGCCGAGATTGCCAAGATCGTTCACGAGGCCGGCGGCCTCCTGTACTATGACGGGGCCAATGCCAACGCCATCATGGGCAAGGTGCGCCCCGGCGACACCGGCTTTGATGTGGTGCACCTCAATTTGCACAAGACCTTTTCCACCCCCCACGGCGGCGGTGGCCCCGGCTCCGGTCCTGTGGGTGTCAAAGCCAAGCTCATCCCCTACTTGCCAGCACCCCGGGTAGTAAAAGAGCAGGATCAATTCCAGCTGTACTATAACCTGCCGCAATCCATCGGCAAGGTTCATGGCTTCTATGGGAACTTTGGCGTCAATGTCCGGGCCTATACCTATATCCGCATGTTGGGCGGCGAGGGCCTGGAGAAGGCCAGTGAGGATGCCGTCCTCAACGCCAACTATATGCAGGCCAAGCTCAAGGGCGCCTACCATCTGGAATACGATCGCCTGTGCATGCACGAATTTGTCATCTCCGCTAAGAATCAGAAGCCCCACGGTGAGCACACCCTGGATATCGCCAAGCGTGCATCCCCCGACAATCTACTTCCCCCTCATCATCGATGAGGCCATCATGATCGAACCCACCGAGACCGAGGGCAAGGAGACTCTGGATTACTTCATCGACGCCATGCTTCAGATCGCCAGGGAAGCCAAGGAGGAGCCGGAAAAGGTCACTGAGGCGCCCCACACCACTTTCGTTTCTCGTCTGGACGAAGTAGGCGCCGCAAGAAGTCCCGTCTTGCGATGGGACGCGACATCGGGGACGGGACTTTTTACCGCGCGCTAACTAGAAGTTTGAGGTTAGAAGTTGGATGTTGGAGACGTAAGCGGTTCTAAAGAAGTAATGCAAGCAGGGGGCACTGACTTGAGGTTATGAGAGTGAAGTCAGAATTCGGAAGTCAGGGGCCAGATTATGGGACAGAGAACCCCACATCCAATCTCTAGCCTCTAGTCCGCGACCTCCTGCTTCCGTATTTAAAGGGAGTGAAATAATGTACGATATAGCGATTATCGGCGGAGGTCCTGGCGGTTATGTGGCCGCCATCCGCGCCGCGCAGTTAGGCGCCAAGGTGCTCCTGGCCGAGGAGCGGGAATTGGGCGGCACTTGCCTCAACCGAGGCTGCATTCCCACCAAGGCCATGGTTCATTCCGCCACAGTGTTTACCGAAGCAAAAAATGGTGAAGATATAGGGCTGCATTTCTCTAATCTCAGTCTAGACTTCGCCGGGGTGGCCCGGCACCGGGATAAGGTCGTCGCTTCCCTGGTTCAGGGTGTGGGGGGCCTGATGAAGGGAAATGGCATCGAAATCCTGCCCCAAAAAGCCCGCATCTTCAGCCCCGGAAAAGTCCAGGTGGGGGAGCGGGAAGTAGAGGCCAAGCACATCATTATCGCCACCGGCTCGGGCCAGGGCAAGCCCCCCATCCCCGGCATCGACAGTGCTGGCGTGGTGGATACCGATGACATCCTCACGGCCAAGACTCTGCCCGAGAGTATCCTGGTGCTGGGGGGCGGTGTGGTGGGAGTAGAGTTTGCCTCCATCATGGCCGCCTTTGGCGTAAAGGCCATACTGGTGGAAATGTTACCAGGGTTGTTGTCCACCCTAGACAGCGAGCTGGGCAAGCGGCTGGCCATCTGCCTGCGCAAGGCTGGTGTAGAAATTCATACTGCCACCAAGGTCACTACAATAGCCCAAGGCCCCGGCGGCCTCAGCGTCGAGCTGGAGGGCAAGAAGGGCAGTCAACAGGTTGTGGTGGAGCAGGTGCTGCTGGCGGCGGGACGGAGCCCCAACTTCGGCGGCCTGGACCTGGATGGTCTAGGGGTAGAATATGACAGGAGATCCGGCATCAAGGTGGATGACACCATGGCCACCAATGTTCCGGGCATTTGGGCCATCGGCGATTGCGTCGGCAACTTGATGCTGGCCCATGTCGCCTCCCATGAGGGTATTGTCGCCGTCGAGAACATCATGGGGCACAAGGCCCGCATGGACTACCGGGTGGTCCCCTCCTGTGTCTTTACCAATCCCGAAGTCGCCAGTGTGGGGATAAGCGAAGATGAGGCCAAGGAACAGGGCTTGGCGTACAAGGTAGCCAAGTTCCCCTTCATGGCCAATGGCAAGGCCCTAGCCCAGAATGCCACCGACGGTATTGTCAAGATTGT
>DAIOXA010000316.1:0-2397 GCA_036758185.1 Bacillota bacterium | reverse complement strand
CGGCTCTTCGGAAAGCCATGCCGATGTTCTGGAAAACCCCGACAACATATCCAGGACGGTGTTGAACCGCTCCTTGGACGCAGGGACTGCCTTCCAGATCCTCTCCATCGACATCGCCGATGTCGACGTCGGCAAAAACATTGGCGCGCACCTTCAGACCGACCAGGCAGAAGCAGATAAGCGTATCGCCCAGGCCAAGGCCGAAGAACGCCGGGCCATGGCCGTTGCCAAGGAACAGGAGATGAAGGCCGCCGTGCAAGAAATGCAGGCCAAAGTTGTCGAGGCCGAGGCCGATGTGCCCAAGGCCCTGGCCGATGCCCTGCGAAAAGGCAACCTCGGGGTTATGGATTACTATAATCTGCAAAATGTCATTGCCGATACCGAAATGCGGGATTCCATCGGCAAGGTTTCAAAAAGACCCGACACTACCAAGGATAAGAAGTAAGCTATGGAACTGATCCTGCTGGCCGTCGCCGGCATTGTCTGGGCGGTGATAAAGGCCATATCCCAGCAGCCGCCTAAGCGGCCTGTCCCCCGACCAGTATCTCCAGGGCGGATACCGACAGATACTTCTCCTCGCCCTGCCCCGAGAACTTCCCCACCCCTTATCTCCGACACTTACGATGTTCAACAGGAGATGACTTTGGAAGCTGAGGAGCTGGATTCCGGATCCATGGGCTTTGAACTGACAGAAAGTACACTAGTGCAGGGGGTAATAATGGCCGAAGTCCTCGGTCCCCCCCGGGCCCAAAATCCCCATAAGCTGTATCGAATGCGCTAAGAGAAGGGTCAAACCTTCTCTTTTTTTGTCCCAGTTATACCCCATACTTCTGGGGCATATTTTTTAAGGAGGTGAGGATTGTGGCCAAAAATAAGGTCAAGAAAAGGTTCGCTGACATATTCGACTTGCCCCCGGACATCATCTTAGGCTTGCCGAGAATAACACTAATTGGCAGGATTCAGCTCTATATTGAAAATCATAGCGGAATCACTCTATATGAAAGGGACAGGATTCGCATCAGGGTTAAAGATGGCGAAATTATCATTGGCGGCGAGGATCTCCAACTGCGCACGGTGTACAATGATGACATCTATATTGAAGGTGTGATTAATTCCATCGCCCTGGAGGGAAATATGCAATGAGTCGGGGGAAATTTATAGGCGTCTTTGGCAGCGCTCATGTGAAGGTCCTGGGATCCTCGCCGGAAAAGTTTATCAACCTAGCCCTGTCGGCAGGAGCGCGGCTATGGGACGCTACTTTGACGGAGGACGAGTTGCTCTTTATGACAGATCTAACCAGCCTAAAAACCTTGGCAAAAGTCCAGGCCGAGACAGGCTATATTATGGAAGTGCAACGCAAGACAGGACCCTTAGTCTTTGCCCGCTTTCTCCTGGGGCGGAAGTTCTTGCTACTTGGGTTTTTTTGTTTTTGGATCATCCTCTATTACCTGGCAGGATTGGTGTGGAATTTGAATGTAGTAGGTTTGACCACACTGGAAAGGGATGAAATCTTGGGGTATGTTGAATCCCTGGGTTTGGAAAAGTGGGCCAAATGGCGACGCTTGGATCTCAATGCCATCGAGGAAGAACTGTATGTTCAATTCCCAGAAATTGCCTGGGTGGCGGTGGAAAGATCGGGAACCAATATTGCAATTCGTATTGTGGAAAAGGAACCCGACCCGCTGCTCCTGGGTGAACCCATTGACATAGTTGCGGAGTTTGATGGTATAATATCTGAAATGATGGTTATTCAGGGCCATGCCCAGGTGACTCCGGGGATGACGGTGGCCAAGGGAGACGTGCTGATTTCCGGGTTTATCAGCGGCGACACTTTGGTCAACGCTGCCGGCTACATCAAAGCCATCGTTTATGTCGAGGGCTACGGGGAAGCTGCCCTGGAAGAAGTGGATAGGGAATTCACCGGTAATGAGGCCCTGGTCAAGGTTCTGCAGCTGGGGGACATGAACATTTACTTGAGTTCCAGAAAGCATGGGTTCGCCAATTTTGAAATTGTGGAATCCCGCCGCTACTTGCGGGGAAATTATCGCCTGCCCATTGTCCTGGTGGAGCAGCACTTTCGGGAGACAGAGCTAAAAATAAAAGCCTATACTCCCCAAGAGGCAGATGAACTCGCCCGCAGCAGGGCAATGCATCTGGCCCACACCCAAGTTGGAGAGCATGCCGATTTGCTAAAGACTGAAGTAAAGCATATTAGCATCGACGATATTTTTCGCTACAAGGTTACCCTGACAATCGAAACCAAGATAGGAAGGGAGAGCCAAAGTATCGGGGGGGAAGATTAATTTGCGAAATGGCTTTCTAATTGAGCTAAACAATGGAGAAGCAGTTGACTTATTGGGAACCCAAGATAAAAACCTCAATCTCTTTGCTCAGGGT
>DAIOXA010000315.1:0-2402 GCA_036758185.1 Bacillota bacterium | reverse complement strand
GCTGGAATTGTAAGATTCGTCTTAACTGCCCGATTATCTAGTTCGTTCTTGATCATCCCCGGGAACACCGATATGGGAGTAACTATACTTCCTTGTGCTGTATGCGGATCCAGTTCCGGATTTTTACTAGGGGAGGGTAACTCATCGCCGTCCTTTTCCATCCCATAGACATGTCTAGTTGGATGTGTGAACCTTTCGTTCTAGCTTCAATCTCTCGCCAACGTCTTGGCCGAGAATTTTCAGAAGTTCTCTGGCAGCCATTCCTGAACCTCCTGGAATAAATATACGCCTTTTTTATGCGTACGTCAATTTGCAGGGATAGTAAACTAAGGGCAATTCAATGTAGGACTTGGCTTTACGTAGCCCAAGGTTCGACACAGCTGCCTGCACTCCTACAACTATTCCCAATTTTCCGTTATTGGGGTGCAAAAATCGACCGTAGGGTCACGCTGCGCATTTTCCATGTTCTGCACATGAAAAGAGGGCCGCGAAAAATGAATCAACTCGAGTTCATTTGCCACAGCCCCTTTTCTTATTCTAGCTTCCTAACCAGTTGACTAATTGTTGCCAAAACTGATTATACTGTCGCCACTCTACAAACTCAGCTGAACCCCAGTGGGGTGCACAATCAGATGCAAAAGCAGCAGTCTTGCCCTTTCCATACGAACCAACGACCAAAATTGGATCTTGATCGGCTGTCACTAGTACGCTTGCGTCAACCTTTGGGGTCAATTTATTGTACCCTAGAAGCATAGGCCAGGTAGTATCTAAACCCTGGACAACTGGATGTGCAGAGTTAACGACTTTGGGATACAAGCCTTCAGGAACTTCCACCCGATCATCGTATTCCATCATTGTAACGGGTAGAATCTCTTCCACAGGGGTATGTCTATACTTTCCTTTGCCATCAATTCCAGTGAAGGATAAATAACCCCCTACCATAAGGAAAGCACCGCCTTGATCAACATAGTCCCGAAACAGCTTAAGACGATTAGGCGTTGCAATGGATCTTTCAAACGTATCGGGATGCAGCAACAGCGTATTAGCACCAATATCACTTAAAATGACGGCACTGTACTCCTGCAGATCTCTTAACGCTGTTGGCACTTTACTTGGGGCGTGATGGTTTGGAATATAGTCAACTTGGTAACCCCCAGCCTCTAGGGCCCCAATCAACCACTCGGCACCCTCACCATACTTTGTGGTGAAAAATGCATCAAAACCCTTCTGGTGTACTGAAAATACTTCCCAGCTTTCACCGACCAATAATACTTTCTTCATCTGTTTTCCCTCCTTATGAATCTACGCCACACCACTTGATTAACAGGCTGGCATACATATAGATCGCAGTTAAATAGTCTTCTACTCCTATAGCCTCATTAATGCTGTGGGCATCTTCGGGTTTACCAGGACCGAGAACAATTGTTGGAATCCCGGTAATGTTCTGAAGCAAGCGTGCATCATTTCCTGCTGGTGAAGCAGTAATTACTTTGCCCTCGGGAATAACTGACTTGGCGACTTTCACCAACTGGTGCTCAATATCAATTTCATAAGGCTTGCCCTCTTGGTACATTTCCACCCCAACAGGGTTTTCTTGTAGCCATGGTTCTGACGCTTCTAATGATCTTACTGCTTGCAAGATATCGTCCTCGATGACTGCTTTTGTAAGTCCAGGAAAATAATGGACACAAATCTTAAACTCGCAATCAGGTGGAACAGTAGATCCTGCCTCTCCTCCATGTATTTCCCCAATATTTAAGGTTGGTGGAGGCATTAAGGGATGCTTGTAATTCATTAGCCACTTATGTTCTAGCTCGTAAAGGCGAGCAATGAGCTTGATGGCGTAATCTATGGCATTTTCCCCTTCCCACTTGCGTCCAGAATGGATAGCCTTACCCCGAAAGGAAAACTTATAGAACAAAAATCCCATGTGGCCAACTTGGAGATGTAAGTCAGTTGGTTCACAGACGACGGCCGCATCAGCCTCACATCCCTCAACAGCAAAGGCTAATGTGCCATTGCCACCGCCCTCTTCATCAATTACACTCTGGAAATAAACATCCCCTTTCAGGGATAACCCAGCCGACTTTACTAGATCGATGGCTGATAAAGCTGCCATTAAGCCACCTTTCATGTCCGTGCTTCCTAACCCAAGGATCTTCCCATCACCCTCTTCACCGCTAAAGGGATCAAAATCCCAAAGTTCCCGATTTCCATATGGCATCGTATCTACGTGCCCATTTAAAATAATGGAATTGCCTCCGCCACTGCCGCGAAACGTGCCAAGCAAGTTGGGTCGATCGGTATAGTTGTGACCAGGATTACCCTCGCCATAGTCTTTAATTCCCTTTTGAATAATCTCTTCATTTACTTCGCGAAACTCGGGAACACCACCCATTCTC
>DAIOXA010000314.1:0-2417 GCA_036758185.1 Bacillota bacterium | reverse complement strand
ATTCCCGAGGACCGGCATAAGCCTGGGTTGGTGCTGGACTATAACCTGGTTGAAAACCTAGTCTTGCAGAGCTACTTCCTACCCCAGTTTCAGCGCCATGGCTTCCTGCGCTATGACAGAATCTACGCCTATGCCGCCTCGCTAATAGAGAAATATGACATCCGCAGCGGCCAGGGGGCCTATACTCCTGCCCGGAGCATGTCGGGAGGCAACCAGCAGAAGGCCATCGTCGCCCGGGAAATTGACCGCAACCCCGAGCTCCTCATCGCCGTCCAGCCTACCCGGGGCTTGGATGTCGGCGCCATTGAATACATTCACCAGCAGCTGGTTCAGCAGCGGAATGCCGGCAAGGCCGTGCTGCTGGTCTCCTTGGAACTGGACGAGGTCATGAATCTCAGTGACCGCATCCTCGTCATCTATGAAGGTTCCATCGTAGCTGACCTCATCCCCCAGGAAATCACCACCCAGGAACTGGGGTTGTACATGGCTGGCTCCAGGCGTCAGACCAAGACCACTGAAGGGGGTCTAGCTATATGAAGAAGCGTCAACTGAATTTAAACTTTTTGGGCTCCCTCTTCGCCATCGCCGTCGGCCTGCTCTTCGGCCTGGTAATCCTGGTGATCAGCAACCCTGCCCAGGCTGGCGACGGCTTTATGACCATCCTCACCGGCGCCTTTAGAAATATGCGGAGCATCGGTCGGGTAATGTACTTTGCCACACCCATCATCCTGACCGGGCTTTCGGTGGGCTTTGCCTTCAAAACGGGACTCTTTAATATCGGGGCTTCGGGCCAGTTCATCGTCGGGGCCTACCTGGCGGTATTGGTGGGGATCAAGGGCGCCAGCTTAGGTAACATACATTGGGTTGTATGCCTGCTGGCCGCCATCGCAGGAGGCGCACTGTGGGCGCTCATTCCCGGGATACTCAAGGCCTTGGCCAATGTTCACGAGGTCATCGCCTCCATCATGATGAACTATATCGGCATGTTCCTGGTCAACTATCTTGTGGTGCAGACGATTTATGACAGACTGCGCAACCAGTCTCTGCCGGTGGCCGCCAGCGCCATAATTCCCAAGTTGGGCCTGGACAAAATCTTTCCCCGCTCTAACGTCAACGCCGGCTTTTTTATCGCCGTATTGGCTGCCGTACTCATGTACATCATCCTCAACAAGACAAGCTTTGGCTATGAGCTCAGGGCCGTTGGCTTTAATCGCGATGCCAGCAAGTATGCCGGCATCAACGAAAAGCGCAGCATAATTCTCTCCATGGTCATCGCCGGGGCGCTATCTGGCTTGGGCGGTGGTCTCCTCTACCTTGCCGGGACGGGCAAGTACATCGAAGTAGTCAATGTCTTGGCTGCAGAGGGTTTCACCGGCATTCCTGTTGCCTTATTAGGGCTTTCTCACCCCATCGGCATCCTCTTTGCCGGGCTTTTTATCGGCTATATTACGGTAGGGGGAGATTACCTGCAACTCTTTGATTTCGCCCCGGAGATCATAGATATCATCGTGGCTGCCATCATCTATTTCAGCGCCTTTGCCTTGATCATCAGGACATTTATTCAACGGAGACCCGCTAAGACCCGGGGAGGTGAAGCCCAGTGACTACAGTGTACTTTATCTTCCAGCAGACCATGGCCTTTGCCATTCCCTTGCTCATAGTCGCTTTGGGCGGCATGTTCTCTGAGCGCAGCGGGGTGGTCAACATAGCCCTGGAGGGCATCATGGTCTTTGGCGCCTTTACCAGCATCCTCTTTATCAATCAAGTCCAGCATGTCATGCAAGGCCAGCTCCTCCTGGTGCTAGCTATCATCGTTGCCGCCCTGGCCGGGGTGCTGATATCCCTGCTCCATGCCTATGCCTCCATCAATATGAAGGCAGATCAGGTCATCAGCGGTACCGCCATCAACATGCTGACGCCGGCGGTGGCCATATATGTAGCTCGGATGATTCAAACTGTCCAGCAGATAAGCTTTACCAACACCTTCCGGATAATTTCGGTACCCTTGCTGGGGAAAATCCCTTTCTTTGGTCCGCTACTTTTCCAGAACACCTACATCACTACGTACCTGGGCTTTGCCATCTTGATTATCTCTGCCCTGGTGTTGTACAAGACACGATTTGGCTTGCGCCTCAGGGCCTGCGGCGAGCATCCCCAGGCGGCCGACTCGGTGGGCATCAATGTCTATAAGATGCGCTATGCCGGCGTTATTCTCTCGGGGATGTTGGGGGGTATCGGAGGACTGGTCTTTGTCATCCCCACCTCCACCAATTTTAACGCCACCGTGGCGGGTTATGGTTTCCTGGCCCTGGCCGTGTTGATTTTCGGCCAATGGAAGCCGGGGCGCATCCTCCTTGCCGCCCTCTTCTTTGGCCTCATGCAGACCATCGCCTCCACCTATTCTGGCATTCCCTTCC
>DAIOXA010000313.1:0-2423 GCA_036758185.1 Bacillota bacterium | reverse complement strand
TGCCACAACAAGGGGATTGCAGGATGGGCTACCAGGTTAGTAAACTCGGCCGCGATCCCCGAAGGGGGCAAGCTGGTAAAAACCCCCTGGAGAAATTTATAGATATAGGCGACACTCCACCCGGCGATGACCGAATAAAAGGAGAGGATTATAGCTCCCGCCATAATACCCATAACTCCAATGATGACCCAAGGCGTGCCGGGGCTCAATATCTTAAAAGCCCCAATCACATTGCGCTGGCTCCATCTCCCCAAGGACAACTCCACCATCAGGACGGGGACACCCACCAAGAAGACCAGGCCTAAGTAGAGCAGGACAAAGGCGCCGCCACCATTCTGCCCCACCACAGTGGGAAACCGCCAAATATTGCCCAGGCCAATGGCCGAACCGACGGCGGCAAAGATAAAACCCATGCGACTTCCCCATTGTTCACGCTTACTATCCATGGCCAATCCCCTTTCAAGGTCTTGCTAACAGCATTCCCTGAAAGGCCTAGAAATAAGCGAAAAAAACACCGGGGCTAGTAAGGCCCCGGCTATATAGGAAGGGGGGAATGTGTCAGTGTTCTTGCCAACGACCCAGGCGGGCCAGGCGATGATGGCGCCGCCGGAGCAGGGTCTCCACCGGCATGCCACCCAGGATATCTAGGTACCGAAGCAGGGCTTCCTTGAGGACCCCTGCCCCTCCTTGCCAGTCCTTATGGATTCCACCCTGGGGTTCGGGGATGGCTTCATCAATGACCTCCAGCTCATCCAGGTCCTGAGCAGTAAGCTTGAGGGCTGAGGCCGCTTCCTTGGCCCTGCCGGAATCCTTCCACAGGATGGAGGCGCAGCCCTCAGGAGAGATCACCGAGTAGATGGTGTTCTCCAGCATCAATAGGCTATCGCCGACGCCCAGAGCCAGGGCCCCACCGCTGCCCCCTTCCCCGGTGACCAGGTTTAGGATGGGCACCTTGAGGGCAGCCATGTCCCGAAGGTTGCGGGCAATGGCCTCACTTTGCCCCCGCTCCTCGGCACCCAGACCGGGATAGGCGCCGGGGGTGTCGATGAAGCAGATAATTGGACGGCGGAACTTCTCGGCTTGCTCCATCAGGCGCAGGGCCTTGCGATAGCCCTCGGGATGGGGCATGCCGAAGTTGCGGGCGATATTGTCCTTGGTATCCCGTCCCTTCTGATGGCCCAGCACTGTAACGGGCTGCCCCTCCAGCAGGGCAATCCCCCCCACCAGGGCGGGGTCGTCCCGGAAGTAACGGTCTCCATGTAGTTCGACAAACTCGGTAAAAATTATATTGATATAGTCCAAAGTTGTGGGCCGCTTGACATTGCGGGCCAGTTGGATCTTTTGCCAGGGGCCGAGATTGGCATACATCTGGGCCTGCAGTTCTGCAGCCTTCTCTTCCAAGGCAGCAATCTCACTGCCCAGGTCAATACCCTGCTCCTCGGCAAAGGTCCTGAGGTCCTTGATCTTATCCACAAGCTGGGCCAATTGCCCCTGCGTCTCCATCATCCCTCACCTCCTCCATGAAAGCGGAGCAACCGCGCCAAGGTGGCCTTCATATCCTTGCGCTCCACCACCATGTCCAACAAGCCATGTTCCAAGAGGAATTCTGCCTTCTGGAAGCCCGTGGGCAGCGTCTGGCCGATGGTCTGCTGGATTACCCGGGGACCGGCAAAGCCGATGAGGGCACCCGGCTCGGCGATATTGATATCTCCCAGGGTGGCAAAGCTGGCCGAGACCCCGCCGGTGGTGGGATCGGTAAGGACAGATATATAGAGCACACCCCGCTGGTGCAGTCGGGAGAGGGCAGCACTGGTCTTGGCCATCTGGAACAGGGAAAAGATGCTCTCTTGCATGCGGGCGCCCCCGGAGGCGGAAAAGATAATTGCCGACACCTTCTCCTCGCTAGCCCGATCCAACATCCGGGCCAGTTTCTCCCCCACCACCGAACCCATACTGCCCAGCATGAACTCCGGCGCCAGCACCCCCACATAGGCGGGCTGGCCGCTAATCTTCCCTTTACCAGTGACTACTGCCTCGGCCAGACCGCTGGCCTTACTTGCCTTGGCCAGCTTTTCCTCATAGCCGGGGAAGTTCAGGGGATTGACCGGAGTCAAGTTGGCATCCAGCTCGTGAAAGCTACCCTCGTCCATGGTGTAGCCGATGCGCTGCCAGGCGGTGAGAGCAAAGTGGTAGTCACATTTGGGACAGACCCGGAGGTTCTTCTCCAGCTCCTGCTTGATATGAATGGCATTACAGCGCTTGCATTTACTGGCGATGTCCTTGGGAATATCCGGTCGAGCCGGCACTGTAGTGTATTTGCTTTTGCGAAATAGGGCCACGGTCCTTACCTCCCATCACCGGTCAGCAAGGTGCTGACAAGACCTGTGATGGGAGGTAAGGACCGTGGCCCTATTTCGCAAAAG
>DAIOXA010000312.1:0-2425 GCA_036758185.1 Bacillota bacterium | reverse complement strand
CGGGAGCTCTTGGCCCGCCAGGTGGCCAGTCCAGTGCTCTGGGAGCAATGTGTGCAAGGGTTGGCGGGTATGGATGTCGTGACCCTAGTGGAGACTGGGCCCGGCAAGGTCCTATCCGGTCTGGCCCGCAAGACTGTCCAGGGACTCCAGCTTTACAATGTGGAGAAGCCGGAGGACTTAGAGCTTATCAAGGAGGAATTATCATATGTTACTATCCCAACAGACAGCCTTGGTCACCGGCGCCAGCCGGCAGGCAGGTAGCTTTGGCGCTGGCCACCGTCGGCGCCAAGGTAGCAATCAACTATAATGCCAGCGCCGATGCCGCCCAAGAGCTGGTGAAGGAAATTACCGCTGCCGGTGGCGAGGCCATAGCCTTGCAGGCCGACGTGTCCAAATTTGACCAGGCCTCGGTCCTGGTGGAGAGCACGCTGGCGGAGTTTGGCCGCCTGGACATCCTGGTCAACAACGCCGGTATAACCCGGGACATCTTGCTCCTGCGTATGACGGAGGCCGACTGGGACCGAGTGCTGGAGGTCAACCTCAAGGGGTACTTTAATTGTTGCAAGGCCGCTATCCGCACCATGACCCGGGCGCGTCAAGGTAGGATCATCAACGTATCTTCGGTGGTGGGGATTCGGGGCAATGCCGGGCAGGTCAATTACTCTGCCGCCAAGGCCGGGGTCATTGGCCTGACTAAATCCCTGGCCAAGGAAGTGGGCAGCCGCAACATCACTGTCAACGCCGTGGCGCCTGGCTTCATCGACACAGATATGACCCAGGGACTGCCGAAAGATATCAAGGAACAGATGCTAAAAAACATCCCCCTGGGACGGCTGGGTGTGGCCCAGGATGTCGCCAGCCTAATTGTATTCCTGGCCAGTCCTGGGGCAGCATATATTAGCGGACAGGTAATTGCCGTCGATGGCGGCATGTCTATGTAGGAGGTAAAACATGAAACGAGTTGTTGTAACCGGCTTGGGGGCAGTTACACCCCTGGGCAACGATGTGCAGACTACGTGGCAGGCGCTGCTGGCGGGAAAAAGCGGCGTCGGTCGCATTAGTCATTTTGATGCTACCCAGTTTACCACCACCATCGCTGCCGAGGTCAAGGACTTTGACCCGGAGCGCTACATGGATGCCAAGGAGGTCAAGCGCAACGACCCCTTTATTTGGTATGCCATTGCCGCAGCCAAGGAGGCCTGGGTCCATTCCGGCTTAGACCAAGCCGGACTGAACCCCGAAAGGGTCGGGGTCATGGTTGGCTCTGGCATCGGTGGCATTGGTACCATCGAGGGCCAATGCCAGGCTTATGCAGAAAAGGGCTCCCGGCGCATCAGCCCCTTCTTTGTGCCCATGATCATCGGCAATATGGCTGCCGGGCAAGTCTCCATCGCCCAGCACCGTGGTCACGGCCTGTGCCACCGGTACCAACGCCATCGGTGATGCCTTCAGGCTCATTGCCCGGGGCGATGTCGATGTCATGATTGCCGGGGGCGCAGAGGCCGCCATCACACCCCTAGGCTTGGGCGGGTTCTGTTCGGCCAGGGCCCTGTCCACCCGCAATGACGAACCCCAGAGGGCTAGCCGACCCTTTGACAAGGGGCGGGATGGCTTTATTATGGGGGAGGGCGGTGGCATCGTCATCCTGGAGAGCTTGGACAGCGCCCAGGCCCGAGGCGCCAAGATTCTTGCCGAGGTATGCGGCTACGGCTATGCCGGCGACGCCTACCACGTCGTCCAACCCCATCCCGAGGCAGCTGGCGCGGGCAGAGCCATGGCGGAAGCCATCCGGGACGCCGGGTGGATGCCAGAAGACGTGGACTATATCAATGCTCATGGTACCAGCACCCCCTTTAACGATCGTCTCGAGACCAAGGCCATCAAGGACGTGTTTGGGGAGCATGCCTATAAGCTCGCAGTAAACTCCACCAAGTCCATGATTGGCCATATGCTGGGCGCCGCCGGGGCGGTGGAATTCATCGTTGCGGTGCTGAGTATGCAAGAGGGGATCCTGCATCCCACAATTAACCTGGAGGAGGCCGACCCTCACTGCGATTTGGACTATGTTCCCAATACTGCCCGCTCACAACAGGTAAGCAAGTCCATCTCGAATTCTTTGGGCTTTGGCGGTCATAATGCCACCTTGGCTTTGGCCCGTTGGGAGGAGTAATTATGCTGGATCAGAATCAGATTAAGGGGATAATACCCCATCGAGAGCCCTTCTTGCTGTTGGATAGGGTTACCCAACTGGAACCAGGCAAGACTGCCCAGGGTCTGTACTATGTCGACCCCAGGGCAATGTGGTTTGCCGGGCACTTTCCCGGCTACCCCGTCTTCCCCGGCGTCCTCCAGGTGGAAGCCCTAGCTCAGCTGGGGGCGGTGGCCATCCTCAGTCAGCCGGAAATGCGGGGCAAGCTGGCCCTCT
>DAIOXA010000311.1:0-2438 GCA_036758185.1 Bacillota bacterium | reverse complement strand
CTATCTGGCTACATAGAAAGGGTATTCACATATTGGAAGGATGAATTTCGTAGACGCAATCCTTATGAACTGACGGGGCTTTCGGGACATGCCCGCACCCAGCTGGAAAAGTATCTGTACAATGACTTTGACATTGTCTACACCGTCGGCGCCAAGGTCGACCAGGTGGAGCAGGAGACCATCCGCGTCACCGAGAGTCAGAAGCGGGTGCTGGATTACGTCGCCCAAAACCCTCGTATTGTCATGACCGGGGGTGCCGGAACCGGCAAGACCATCCTCAGCTTGGAGCATGCCCGGCGCCTGGCCCGGGGGGGAAGCAGAGTCATCTTCCTCTGTTACAATCACAACCTCGCCTTTCACCTTCAGCACCGCATTAGGGTGCAGGACCCTCAGGTGGCCGATGGTAACCTCCAGGTTCACGCCATCTATAAGTACCTACTCCAGACCCTGGCCCAAGCCCAGCACCTGCCCCCTGCACCGCCAGAATCACAAAAGGAAGCATACAGCAAGTACTGGCAACAGGATATTCCCCAGGCCTTTCTGCAATTGGCCGAACCCGATATGCACGACCCTTTCGACATCATGGTCATCGATGAGGGCCAGGACCTCCTCACTCCCTTGCTCATGCAATGCCTGGACAAATTAGTGCAGGGAGGATTTAGGCAGGGCCGCTGGCTAGTAGCCTTGGATGAATTGCAGAATATCTACAGGACTCCGCTCCTGGACGGGTTAGAGCTATTGAATCAGGCACAACCGGTAACCCTTACCCTGCAAGACAATTACCGTAACACTCGGGAGATAATTGACTATACCATCGAAAAAACCGGCATCGACCCCCATGTCAGGCCCCTAATTCAAGTCCCCGGCCTGGAAATCCGGGAAGACCGATACGGTGACACTCAGGACCAACGTATCAAACTGGTCAAGGCTCTGGAACGGCTAACCAAGGACGATATCTTGCCGTCAGAGATTTGCATCGTCTCCCTGAGCAGCTACGAGAATTCTGTGCTCCAGGGCAATCCCCGGGCGGGCAAATTTCCCGTCCAGCACTTGGCGGACCTCCATCCCGAAGAGTGGGATCCGGACAAAGTTAAGTTCAGCTCCGTTCACCGCTTCAAAGGACTGGAATCTCCCGTCGTCATTCTTACCGACGTCCCGGACACCGACGGCGATTATGCCACCCGCTGCTATACCGCCATGACTCGAGCCAAGGCTCTGCTCTGGGTGCTAAGACAACATAGTGCCTAGACAATGCCAACCGGCACTGGAGACGCCAGGCCCAAAAGGCCATGACCCCATTTAGGCCTAATTGAACAAGGGGCTGGCGACAGCCCCTTGTCTTTATGCAAACTACAGTTTTTCCTCTAACTTGAACACATGCCGTACAGAAGCATCTGAAATCCGAAAAAGACCAGTATCGATGCTTTTGCCAAGATATTCATGGTCATAAACCCGACCCCAGAATACAAAGCTGACAACGCTAAACAACAAACCATAACCCCAGAAATAGTAAGGTGGCCACACTGAAACCACCCCATAGATGTTTCGAAAGTTCCCTACATCTAGCTAATTGTCCTATGCTGATTAGCTGGCTAGGCGCAATAAGGCCCGGAGCAACACATTGCACCCCTTCTCGATATCCTCGTACCGGGTAAATTCTTCGGGAGCATGGCTCCTACCCCCCATGCTGGGGACGAAGATCATACCGACATCGGTAACAGCCGTCATGACGCAGGCATCGTGCAAGGCGCCGCTGTTCATCTTGAGGACCGGGATGCCCAATTCCCCGGCAGCTTTTTCCAATTCCCCAACTACCCCTGGGGCCAGGGGCACTGGCTTAGTCTCGGCCATTGTCCAGACATGAGCTTCCAGCCCCCGGGCCTTGGCCACGGCATGCACCCTATCGGTGAGGGCAATACTGACGGCGCCTATGCCCTCAGAACCAATGTCCCGGACATCAAAGGTAAAGAAGACTTCCCCAGGAATGACGTTGACGACATTGGGCGAGCACTCGAGCTTACCTACGGTGGTCACGGCGGTGGCAGTGCCAAAGCGGGCCAGGATATTGTCCACTCCCGATATTATCTCGGCAGCTCCGGCCATGGCATCATGGCGGTACTGCATCGGTGTAGCCCCGGCATGGTTGGCCACGCCCTTTAGAGTAACGCCCAGCCAGATGTCGCCGGCAACATTCTCGACAATGCCCACGGCTATCCCTTGGCTATCCAGGACAACGCTCTGCTCGATATGCAGTTCCACCAAAGCCTTAACCTCACCAGGTTTTATGACAAACTTGGGCATGCTGTCGGGCTCCAGGCCAAAGTCCTTGGCCATCTCGTACATGGAAACGCCCTGGTCGTTCTTTATTTCCTTGAGGTCTTCCACCTGCATGGCCCCTACTAGAGCTTTGCTTCCCGCCATGGGCCTGCCGAAGCCAG
>DAIOXA010000310.1:370-2446 GCA_036758185.1 Bacillota bacterium | reverse complement strand
CCTTGGGGCAAGGATTGCCCTCGAAGCTGGTTGAACTTTGCTGCCATGGCCTTAAACCAGGCTTGGGTCTCCTCCAGACTTGCATGCAGGGCAGTGATGGTCATCAAGCCGCGAATCCCGATGCCGCCCAAGTCTGCCACTTCATGAATAATGGCCTCTACCTCGTCAAGAGGAACTCCCGCCTTGGCGGGATCATCGGCGACATTGACCTGCACCAAGCATTGAAATTCCATGTCTTTGCGCCGGGCAAATTCAGACATCTTCACCGCCAAATTCCAGCGGTCCAGGGAATGGATCAAGTAAAATGGAGATATGTACTTTATCTTATTGGTCTGGAGGCGGCCAATGAGGTGCCAGCGCACCTGAGGATTAGCAATGGCCTCCACCTTGGCCAGTCCGTCCTGGACCCGATTTTCGCCAAAGTCCAGGTGCCCTGCAGCCGTCAGCGCCGCCACAGCCTCGGGAGATGCTTGTTTGCTGACCGCCACCAGGACGATATCCTCTGGCTTCCGACCTGCCACAATCGCAGCCCGGGCGATGCGTTCCTTTACTAATTCGTAATTCTTAACTATATCAATTGTCATTTTTCCCACCAACCTTTAGCAAAACTCGCCCAGTTAGGCAAGGAGAGCACTCGCTCACCATTGCCCAGGCCTGAAACTCCCACCATATCATCATCTGAATAGAGCACCTCCACGGGGCTGAATACTGGCTTGCCCCGAAAGAGAATAAAAACCCCTTGCTCACCGTCTTTTCTGTGCAGGGCGCCATGGGGAACCAAGACCAAATCTTGCTCCGCCGTTATCATTTCTCCAGTAAAGACCCCCTGAAATCCCAAATAATCAGGAAAGGAGGGAGCATCCCATAGCACCCAAAAGAGGTTGTCATGCTGGAGGACATCCCGAGGCGATATTGTAAGCCTAAACTCCCGGTCATTCACCCAGGACACCAAGGTCTGTCTCTTACCCGGGCTATGAAAATCCATACCAGTAATCAGTTGAAAACGGTTGTTATCCAAAATTCCAGCGACCTGCTCACCAGCCTTGACTGTGGAAACATTCTCTTTGCTGGGGGGATCCCGGAGAAGGCGGGCAGCAGTTATCACCGTGCCCTGGTTAAGGGAATCCAGGGGTAAACTCCCCCGAGATCCCCTACCGTGGCGGACCAGGCCGGCGCCTGGGGCTATTAAATCCCTACTTCCCTCCGCCCCCTCGATGCGGGCAAAGATCTGGCCGACTTTTACCCTGGTTCCGTTCTCCACCAGAGGTATGTATTCTCCCCCAATGGGGGCGGAAACAACCAATTCATTGCAGAGCACAACAGAAGAAACTGGCACAGCAGTCTTGACTATGGTGTGGCGGGCCACAGTGACCTTGGCCGCCAGCAAAGACAACTGTCCCAGGCTGTTCCAGACCAAAAAACCTGCTAGTACTAACATCCCAAGGGCAAAGAGCCGCAACCACACTTTGTTGCTGCGCCGAGTCTTGCCCCCCCTAATCACTTGCAAATCGCGCTTTTTCACCATACCCACCTCTGCTGTGACCAATTATACCACATCCCCTCAGCCAGTTCACCCGAACAAAAAAACCCGCATATGCGGGTTAGACACTTAGTAGGTACTCTTGAATATTTGCTGCGGTCTCAAAGCGGTTGCGACCCGAGAGGTTAAGTAGCTCTGCATCGGGGGCAGCTGCGACCACATCCTCTTCATTGCCGCCGCAGATGTAGACAGTCTTCACCGCCCGTAGTTCCCCCAGGGCCGAGCGGGCAAATACCGGGCAGTTCATTTTGTCCCTGAGGGGTGCAGCGTTAAAATAATCTGCGTCACCACCGATTACTATCGCCCTTTCCACTTCCATCACCTCGTCAAAAATATAGTCATCGGGATTGCCAAAGTAGCCATCGCCCCGGACGCCGGCGCCGGGCTTATTTATCTGGTAATGCAGGTGGGGACCGGTTACCTGGCCGGTACTGCCCACGGCGCCAACCACAGTCCCCCGGTTTATCCTCTGTCCCTTTGTGACCCCGATGGAATCCAAGTGAGCATGGAGGTGGTTATAACCCCGAAAATCAGAT
>DAIOXA010000310.1:0-360 GCA_036758185.1 Bacillota bacterium | reverse complement strand
CCAAGTTACCCCAGCCCGAATAGCTCCTGGCGGCATAGACAACGCCCTGGGCCGCGGTCTCCAGAGGAGTTCCCTGGGGTCTACCGCCGAAATCTATTCCGGTATGGAAATCCGTCCCTCCTGGATCAAAGGGGTCAGGCCGAGGACCAAAGGGCGATGTTACCCTAAAACCCCGCTGGGTAAAAAAGCGGGTGACAAATCCAGGTTGTGTTGGCATTTACTCACCACCTTTATGGGTGCTACACTACTATATGTCTTGGCCTGGAGTATCCGTAACGGGGAAATTGCCCTGGACAAAAAAACCCGGCAGTTACAACCGGAGCTTATCCCTTATCTTCCTCCTGGGACCAGGCCTCAGGC
>DAIOXA010000309.1:0-2459 GCA_036758185.1 Bacillota bacterium | reverse complement strand
CACCACCCGGCCATACTCCTGGTTAAACTTGCGCAGCAAGTGCCTGGCCAGAGCGGGGACCTCCTCCGGCCTTTCCCTGAGGGGCGGGATGTATAGGGGGAAAACCCGAATCCTATAGTACAGGTCTTCACGGAACTTGCCGGCGGCCACGGCCTCCTCCAGATCAACATTGGTGGCGGCAATGATACGCACGTTGACAGGTATGGATTTGGCGTCCCCCACCCGGACGATCTCTCGTTCTTGGAGAACACGAAGCAGCTTGGCTTGAACATTGAGGTTGACCTCACCGATTTCGTCCAAAAAAATCGTGCCGCCGCTGGCCTGCTCAAACAAGCCCTTTTTGCCGCCCCGCCGGGCGCCGGTAAAGGCCCCCTCACTGTACCCGAAGAGCTCGCTCTCCATAAGGCTGTCGGCAATGGCAGCGCAGTTGACCCGGATAAACTGATTGTGCTTGCGCTGGCTGGAGTTGTGGATGGCATGGGCAAAGAGCTCCTTCCCTGTCCCACTCTCCCCCAGCAGAAGGATGGTGGCGGGAGTGGTCGCAGCCTTGCTTGCCTGCTCCACCACCCGGATCATCTCAGGACTCAGGGCGATGATGTCCTTAAAATCATACTTGGCCTCCAGGGTGCGGATTATCTGCTTGGCCTTGTCCAACTCCTCGGTAAGGCGCTTGATTTCACTGATGTCGTGAATGACTGCCACGCTGCCCACCAGCTGATCGTTGACGGTAATGGGCGCCCCATCCACCAGGACGTCCTTCTTGGCATTGCCCACCTTCATTTGGACGTTCCGCACAGGCTTATGGGTGGCCAGAACCGCCAGGTGGGCGCTTTCGCCCTGGGCGATATCCACAGTGGCCGGCTTGCCAATAACATCGGCCTCGCTATAGCCAGTAATCCGCTTGTAGGCGGGGTTGATCATAATCCCCAGGCCTTCGGTGTTCACCACGGAAATGGCGTCTTGAGTGGCATCGAAAATGGCCTCCAACAACGACTGGATTTCCTTGAGGTTGGTGACCTCCTCGGCCAGCATGCGCACCTCGGAAATATTGCGGAAAACAGCCACTGCCCCGATTAGGGCGCCCGAGGAATCGCGGACGGGAATGCGGGTGGTAAGGACGGTCTTGTCCGCCAGCGCCTGTTGGCGATTGATCTCGGCCTCTCCCGTCTCCAGCACCCGGGGCAACTGGGAACTGGGAATCGCATGCTCCACCGGCCGCCCCAATGCCTGTTCCTTATTAGTCCCCAGCATTTCTGCCGCAGCGGGATTTATTTGAATCACTATGCCCTGGCGGTCAATGGCAACCATGCCCTCGTGAATGGCGTCCAAGATTACTTCTAAATGGTAATAGGGAGCATTCTTCACCAGTTCCACCCCTTTGCATTAATTTGCATGGTGACTATTTCGTCGCAACCTCGTTATTTTCCTGCCTGGCGACCCAATTGATCCAGCCACAGCAAAAATCTGCTGGCGGCGATGAGGCGACTGAAGGAAACGAATTCACCCAGGGCATTGGCCAGCACCAACAGCACGAGGACAATCCACAGCCAGTATGTTCCCAGGGTTCTTATAAGACTCAGCCCCAGGAGGGCGCCCAGGAGGTTGGCCCCGGAATCTCCCAACATATACTTAGCCCTGAGGTCCCCAGGGAGCAAACCCAGAGCGCCGCCGCAAGCCACCGCAGCTGAGAGACTACCGGCCAAGGCCAAGGGTACCGAGAGGAATATGACAGATTTTAAAGCGCGACCAGGGCGCAAATCCAGCTGATTAAAAAGGCTGACGGCCAGCACCAGCACTCCCCATTCAGCAATACCGGCCCATCCCCCTAGCCAATCGGCCAGGGCCAGGGCGCCTCCAGAAACCATGACGACCTTGACCATGCCGGTGGTCAGCCGTCCCCGGAAGAGGGCGGCAAAATGGCCCCGAAATCCGCGGCTGCTCTTATTGCCTACGGCATCATCCACCAGGCCAGCTAGACTGACCAAGGTCAACCAAAAGGCGGCAAGAAAAAAACTTTCCTCCTCCAGCCAGCCTAAGAGGCGTAAAGAACCCAGTCCGCCCAGCGCCGCCATGAGTTGAACCAAGCCCAAACCGCTGGGAATTACTGCGCCACGATAGTTGGCTCCCGAGAGGGTCGGGGCCAGCATGGCCGCCACAGGTGCGGCCAGCAAAGCGCTGATCAGCCAAGCTATTGCCAATCCTAACCCCGCCGCCATGACAACCCTCCCCTGCCCAGAGCCGCCAGGACATGAAAAAACTGGCGGCCCCGGTGCCTGAAGCCCGCCAGCCTCCAGCCCTCCCCCCTGTGGATAAAGCCGGTGGGGATTTCCCGCACCGAAAAGCCTCTGCGCAGCGCCCTTAAGCTCAGCTCCGTCTCCAGGCCAAAGCCTCCGCGGCTGGGCAAGCACTGCTCCAGCAAGGTGCGGGGGGCTGCCCGCTGGCCCGAGAGGGGAGCTTGG
>DAIOXA010000308.1:868-2467 GCA_036758185.1 Bacillota bacterium | reverse complement strand
GGTAACCCCATCATCCTCACGCTACCACCTCTGGAACCGGAGCGCTTTTTCAATTGGGTCTCCCGTGGGGTTAATCGGGATAATATCCTGAGGTGGCTGGGCGATGTGGATATGATCTACCGTTGGCAGGAGAGATACAATGTCGAGATCATGTTGCTGGCTTCTCAATTATCTGTGCCGATAATCGATATCCGCAGCGCTTTTTTGGAGCGCAACCACTACCGGGACTTTTTGTGCCATGATGGCATTCATCCCAATGGTGAAGGGTACAACCTCATTTATCAGACCATTGCCGAGCAATACAAGAGACAAGGCTAACAAAGGCCATGGCTTGTAGATATAATGAAGTTGGGAGGGAGCCGCAGAGATCGATAAGGTTATGTGCCTGATAAAGGCACTTTTATCGCCGTGGCAATAGTCCTTATGGCATAGGGGGTTGTTCATTATGGCTATCCTTTAACCTGCGTCAAATTTGAACTTTCTTTCCGAACTTGGGCGATAAAGGATCCGGAGCCTACTGAGGAGTATGTTACGTTTACAAAGGTATTGGGTGGCTTGTTGATGCTGGGAGGTTGGATATTTCTTCTCTGTTTAGTCTGGAAGTGAATATCAAAAAGGCTGCTGACATTGGTCAACAGCCTTTTGGCATTATAGGGCAAATACGTGCTTGCCGATGGTGGTGATGATGGGCCTGGAACGTATCCAGCGGTTAGAGGCAGTTACGGGATTGTAGTAGAACACTGCGCCTTCGCTGGGGTCTTCTCCAGCCAGTGCAGCTTCAACTGCATCATAGGCCTCTTGGTTGGGGGTTAGCCAAAACTGTCCGTCGTGAACTGCGGTAAAGGCCCAGGGCTGGTAGATGACAGCGCTGATGGTGTCAGGAAAGTTGGGATGTTCGACCCTGTTGAGGATGACTGCGGCGATGGCAACCTGGCCCTGGAAGGGTTCGCCTCGGGCTTCGCTGTATACTGCCCTGGCTAGTAGTGTAATTTCTTCGTCTGAAACTGTCCTTCTTTGAGGGTTCTCAGGTATTTCCAGCGTTTTGCCAGCTAGAATTAAATCACCGTCCAGGTTATTTGCCTCTTTAATTTCATAGATAGAAATGCCAAAAAATCTTGATATCTTCCACAGGGAGTCTCCGGGTTGGACTAAATGGGCTGCACTGACTGGCGCCCATGCACCCAGCAGCAAAGATACGCAAATAATAAGTGCAATTGTCTCAGGAACTCGTCTGAATCTAACCTTACGCATGGTTTTCACCAGCCTTTCTGCTTCATTTTCACTTGCCCAGTATATAAGAAATGATCAGCGACCTCAAATATGATAATTTGTCGTGCTGATACGTGCAGAGAATTTTATCTCTAATTAGGTCGCTGCACCTCGGTCTGATGCATAATACTAGGCAAATAACAGACTCAACCATGGAAAACAAAGACAAATGGCAGGGAAAAACAGGTTATTATTCGAATAGTAAACACTACAATAATAGATGGGGGAGAAGGGAATAAGATGAGTACGCAACCAAAGCAGGATAGCCTTCAGGGGAATTCTATCAAAATCAATCAGCGGACATTTATTTCTGCCTTTTTAATTTTGTTT
>DAIOXA010000308.1:0-858 GCA_036758185.1 Bacillota bacterium | reverse complement strand
ACTCGATTCGGCCCTGCACGGCGGCGGGCAGCCTCACCTACTTGATTCCCGCCGGTGAGTTTCAGCGGGACTATTCCCAGGCCAGGGAAATGGTTGTCCCGGGAACCTTTCAGTATACCGAGACTTCCGGGTACCCAGTGTGGCGCTGGTTTACTGCTCCTATCGAGGTCCTGTGGGGCCCAGACAGCCTGATGATCATCACCATCATCCTCTTTATCCTGATCATTGGCGGCGCCTTTACGGTGCTCAATCAAACGGGGGTTCTGGCCACGGCCATCGAGAAGATTGCCTCGGGGTTGGGACATAAGAAATACCTCTTGCTGGGCATAATTACTTTGTGCTTTATGTTATTTGGTTCGTTACTGGGGATTTTGGAAGAAATCGTCCCCTTAGTTCCCTTGGCAGTCATACTGGCCTGGTCTTTGGGCTGGGATTCCCTGACTGGCTTGGGCATGAGCTTGTTGGCCACAGGCTTTGGTTTTTCGGCGGCCATATCTAACCCCTTTACCATTGGCGTCGCCCAAAGAATTGCTGGGTTGCCACCCTTTTCGGGGGCAGGTTTTCGGGCGGGGGTCTTGCTTATGGTCTACTTAATCCTTTATGGGTTTTTGTATCGCCATGCCCGGAAGGTGGAGAAGGCGCCCCGAAGGTCACTGGTGTGGGAGGAAGATGCCAAGGCCAGGCTGAAGGCAGAGAGCGGAGGAATAGAAGCGCAAGTCACTAGCCGGGGGCTGCTGTTTTGGTTTGCCGGCACCTTGGTAGCGGTGTTGGCGACAATTATCGCCGCGTCGCAAATACCCGGGCTTTCCGACTATACCATGCCCTTGGTGGCCCTGCTCTTCCTTGTCGGGGGGATAG
>DAIOXA010000307.1:0-2471 GCA_036758185.1 Bacillota bacterium | reverse complement strand
TATCCTGAACAAAGCGAAGCTCGGGAATATGGCGAATGCGGATTCTCGAACCCAGCTCAGTGCGGATATAGCCTGCAGCGTTGACCAAGGTCTTCATGGTCTCCTCCTGCTCTTCAGCGCTTCCCATTATGCTTACATTGACTGTACAATAGTGCAGGTCCTTGCTGGGATCCACAGAAGTAACCGTGGTAAAACCCACCCGGGGATCCTTTAGCTTTAAAGCTATGATATCGCTGACTTCCTCTTTGATGGCCTCAGCCATTTTTCGGGTTCGGGTTTGACTCATTTACTTTTCCTCCACCATAACGAAGGCTTCAATCTGGTCGCCCTCTTTGATGTCGTTATAGTTTTCAAACATAATGCCGCACTCATAACCACTGCTTACTTCTCGGACATCCTCTTTGAAACGTTTGAGAGAACCTAGCTTGCCCTCGTGAATGATAACTCCATCGCGCAACAAACGGCCATTGGCACGACTGGTGACCTTGCCGTCGGTGACATAACAGCCGGCGATGGTTCCCAGTTTTGAATGGCGGAAGGTATTGCGAACCTCGACGCGACCAATGACGGATTCACGGTATTCGGGCTCGAGAAGGCCTTCTAGGGCCCGCTTTACATCGTCGATGACATCATAGATAACCCGGTATAGCCGGATTTCGACATTTTCTTCTTCGGCCGTCTTTTGGGCATTGATATCCGGTCGGACGTTAAAGCCGATGATAATCGCCCCCGACGCCGAAGCCAACATGACATCGGAGAGGTTTATTGCCCCAACACCGTCATGGATGATGCTGACCTTGATCTCTTGGACATTTATTTTGTTGAGGGATTGTCTTATGGCCTCGGTTGTTCCCTGGACATCGCTCTTGAGGATAAGGTTTAGTTCCTTGATCTGAGAGCTTTCCATCTGCTTAAAGACATCCTCCAGGGAGACCCTGGTCTTGACCATAGCCGCCTCGCGATGTAGGTGGCAATAGTCCTGGGCCTCTGTCCTGGCGGTCTTGTCATCTACCACGGCATGGAAAATCTCCCCCGCCGGGGGAACATCAGACAGACCAAGGATTTCCACAGGAACCGAAGGGCCTGATTGCTGAATGCGCTGGCCCCGGTCGTTGAACATAGCCCTGACCTTGCCGTGGGCTGCACCGCTGACGATGCAATCTCCCACCGACAGTGTGCCCTGCTGGATAAGGATTGTCGCCACTGGACCGCGGCCTTTATCCAGTTTGGCCTCAATGACGGTTCCGAGAGCTGGCCTGTTGGCAGAAGCTTTTAATTCTAGCATCTCGGCACTGAGGAGGATCATTTCCAGAATATCATCGATTCCTTCCCCTGCCAGGGCTGAAACTTCGACATAAATAGTGTCACCGCCCCAGTCCTCGGGCATTAGCCCATGGTTGGAGAGTTGTTGTTTTACCCGGTCAGGGTTGGCGCCTGCTTTATCCATCTTGTTTAGGGCGACAATAATGGGCACTCCTGCTACTTTGGCGTGATTCAATGCCTCGACAGTCTGGGGCATAACTCCCTCATCGGCAGCCACCACCAACACGGCAATGTCGGTGACCTTAGTCCCCCTGGCTCGCATGGCAGTAAAGGCCTCATGGCCGGGGGTATCCAAAAAGACTATTTTCTTGCCATTGTGCTCCACTTGGTAGGCGCCGATATGCTGGGTAATACCCCCGGCTTCGCTGGCAGTGACATTGGCATTGCGGATGGCGTCCAGCAAGGAGGTCTTGCCGTGGTCAACATGCCCCATAACGGTAACAACCGGCGAACGCGTTATAGCATCGTGGGCAGTGGATGTCTTCATATCGGCAAAGATCTGCTTTTCTCTTTCTGCCGTCGTGGGCAATACCTCGATCTCCACACCCAGCTGGGCCGCCAATATCTCGATGGTGTCGGCATCTAATTGCTCATTGATGTTGGCCATTACTCCCAAGGCCATCAGGGCCTTAATCAATTGGGTTGCGGGGCGCTTAAAGAGTTTTTCCAGTTGGCTTACCGAGTGGCCCTCTGCAGCAATTTGCACTGGCTGGGTAGTGCTCTTGGCCTCGTCGACCTGCACAGGTTGCTTGACAGCCTCTGGCTTTTTAGAAGGCTTTGCGCTGGTTTTGGCGGGTTGTGGTCTTTCCGCTGGCACCGCTTTTTTTGCTGTTTCAACCTTTTTTACTGGCTTGGGCTGAACCTTTACCTTTACTTTTTCCTCTTTTTTCCCCAGCTTTGCTCGTACTGCCTCGGCCTGTCCCGACTCGAGGTTGCTCATGTGATTCTTTACATCGAATCCAAGATCGCTGGCTAGCTGAACAATATCCTTACTATTAAGTTTAAGCTCCCGGGCCAACTCATATATCCTAACTTTGGTCAAGGGGCCTCACCTCCATTTCTTCAAGTAGCGCCAATATTCTCCTGGCAATGCCGCTGTCTTTTATCATAACATAGCTGCGGTGATTTTTGCCAATTGCCCGGCCCAT
>DAIOXA010000306.1:0-2474 GCA_036758185.1 Bacillota bacterium | reverse complement strand
GAGCCAGGGCATCTAGCACCGTGGGCGATTCCGGTTCCAGGGCATAATCCCGCCGGTTGGAGGTACGCCGAAAGCTTCCCTGCCCACCCACAAAGGGTCTGGCGATGACCCGAGCCACCTTGTCATCCCCCAACAGCAATTCCCTGGCAATAGCACAGATGCGGTATTGCTCTGCCAAGGGAATTATCTCTTCGTGGGCGGCGATTTGAAAGACGCTGTCGGCAGATGTGTAGACAATTGGTTTGCCCGTCTCCACATGCTCTTGGCCCATTTGATCGATAATTTCCGTCCCCGAAGCGACAACATTGCCCAAAACTCCCCGCCCAATGCGCCGAGAAAATTCCTGGATCAGCTCTGGGGGAAAGCCATGGGGGTAGGTGCGAAAGGGTTCAGAGACAATTACACCGGCCATTTCCCAATGGCCGGTTATGGTATCTTTGCCGTCGGCTGCCTCGGCCATTCGCCCGTAATTGCCTTTGGGAGCAGGGCTTGCCGAGAGGTTAGTCACATCAAGGATGTTGGCTAGACCCAGTTGCTCCAGTACAGGCAATTTTATATTGCCAACCGCCCGGGCAACATTGCCAAGGGTGTTGCTGCCGGCATCGCCATACTTCTCGGCGTCGGGCAGGGCGCCAACGCCCACGCTATCTAAGACAAGTAATAGTACCCGCACAATAACCCCTCCTATTCAGGTTTGGCTCTGGGATGGGACTGTAAGTAGACATCCCGCAGGTGGGTTGCCGTCACCTGGGTATAAATCTGCGTGGTGGATATGTCAGAATGACCAAGCATCTCCTGGACAGCCCTTAGATCGGCGCCGTTTTCCAACAGGTGGGTGGCAAAGGAATGACGTAGGGTATGGGGGGTAATGTCCCCTTCAATCCCCGCTTGGCGCACATATTTCTTAAGGATTTTCCACAACCCTTGGCGGGTAAGACGGTGACCATGGACATTGACAAACACTGCCGTCTCCTGGATATCGCCAACCAGCTTGCCCCGCCCCTTTTGAAGGTAAGACCGAATGCTAGCCACGGCAACTTGCCCCATGGGTATGATTCTCTCCTTACTACCCTTGCCAATGCAGCGCAGAAAACCCATGTCCAGATTGACATCGGTTAAATTTAAATCCACCAGCTCAGATACTCTAATTCCTGTGGCATACAGCAACTCCAACATGGCCTTATCCCGCAGCCCTCCAGCGGTGTTGCCCTTGGGTTGCTCTAACAACTTGCTGACTTGAGTTGCGCTAAGGATATTGGGAAGGCGTTTGGGTATTTTGGGGGAATTGAGCTCGGTGGAGGGATTTTGACTGACCATATTTTCCTGGGACAAGAAGCCGTAAAAGGAACGGATGGCCGCCAGGTTGCGAGATATGGTGGCCGCTGCCCTGCCCTTCTTATGTAAGTCATCCATAAAAGCCATTATCCTTTGCCTGTCCACTTGCTCCAAAGCAAATATACCTTGGCGTCGCAAGAACGTGACAAACTTCGCCAAGTCACGGCGGTAGCTGTCCAAGGTATTTACAGCCAGTCCCCTTTCAACCTTGAGGTGAAGTAAGTATGTATCCACCAGTTGTTCCATGCCGTCAAGCTCCTTTGCCACAGTGAGTTGTACCATTTAACTTACCATAATTCCGGCGTCGGGTCAAAAGGAAACAGTATGTTATATGCCCAAAAGGGCAAATTCCAGCATATCCAAGAACATCCGCAGAAAAAAGCCGATTCTTCCTCCGGCAACAACTACTGCCGGTTGACCCCCTGGCAAGGACAGCAGCAGCCCCAGGGCGCCAAAGCCCAAAATCACCATGGCTACCACGGGCTGGGAAACTCGAACCAACCAAATTTTCTTTCCCATCGCCAAAGCCCCCTCCCTCCAACTTATTCTCCCCCGGGGGAAATTAGGACTGCGAACCCTTAATGCTATATAAGAACTCAGCATGGAATGACGTAGAGGCCTGGCTCGCGAAATAGACTGCCGTCATTTCATCCATGAGCTCAGTGGGATTATTAGAGGCCGCAATCTCCAACTCATTGAGCATGAAGCGCCCCACTTCCATACAGGCAACACCGGCCTGGCCCTTGGGGTCAATGGCCTTCCAGCCATTGCAGTCTTTGAGGATGTTCCAGTGGTTTAGGTCACCGTGGAGCAGCACCCTCGCCCGGCCTGAATTCTCAAGTTCCCCTAATTTCCTTTCGGCCAAGTCTAACAGGCGGAACATCCTTTCCCCGGCATTAATCTGGACCCTCAACTTGGTAAATGTCTTCTGGGCCAGTTCCGACCAGGAAGGTAGCCCAGTGCCCTCCAAGGGTAGGGGCAAGGCCGCAGCCAGCTCAGCGGCAATGCCAATGCGCTCCCGACTGTTGGCAACTGTGGTCAGGTCATAGCCAGGGGTCAACCGCTCCAGCAGCATAGCGCTACGCCCCTCATCCTGCTCATAACACTGACAAATATTTCTGCCGTTATACAGCTTGATG
>DAIOXA010000305.1:2113-2481 GCA_036758185.1 Bacillota bacterium | reverse complement strand
GTGCTCATCCTGGGCATCGTCGTCGTCCCTCTCTCAGGAATGTACATGTTTTCCCTGCAGCGGGCCAGGTACACTCAGGAGCAGCGTCGGGCCCTGAGTATTGCCGAGGGGCAGATGGAATGGCTGCGGCAGGAAAGGTTTGTTCCTGTGTTTGCCTCGGAGGGAGAAACCGCTGAGCCCATAACCTTTGATGATGGTAAGTATACAGTGTATACCGGAGTAGAAGAGGCTATGGTCCCTGACGGCAGCGGCGGCGAGAGAATGATGTACAAAGTTATTGTTCGAGTGGTTTGGAGGGACAGGGAAGTACAGCTATCCACCCTTTCCTCAATAAAAAGGTAAAGGCAGGTGCTTCAGATGAATCAGCG
>DAIOXA010000305.1:0-2103 GCA_036758185.1 Bacillota bacterium | reverse complement strand
CTGTTAAATGTCCTGGCCGTAGTAGCTACGCTTCTTATCCTGGGGTTTGGGCTGATGCAGGCAGTCAATTCTGATTTCCTTTTGGCTATCCGCGATGCTGATGTTACCCATGCCATCCAGATGGCAGAAGGCGGGATAGACTATGGCTTGGAGATGCTCATTGCCGGCCCCCAGGATACCATCGGGGAACCCAATTGGCCGGGAGAGGGTGAAGCTACTCCCTTTATTATTGTGGGCGACCAAGGGGAAGTAGAGGTTTGTATTGAGGAGATTGTGCCGGAGACGAACTTCGTGATAACATCCAGGTCTTACCGCGAAAACGCCACTCGCCAGATAAAGGCCTACGTGACCCGCTATGGGGATCCCGCCGTGAGTTTTTCTCATTCCTTGTTTATCGGTGGGGAGGGGCTTGACCCCGATGCTTCGATAGTACTGCAAAACTTAACTATCCATGGGGATGTGTACATTGCCGTTCCCAACGTTAAACTCAGTGGAGTAACCTTTAACGGAAACGTGCACTTTGCCTCTAAGAATGTTTATTTTTCTGGTAACAATGGGTTGAGTATTCAGGCAAAGTCCACTGCAGAGTATGACACCATTGTCCACGGTGTTGGTATCAGCCATTGGGCCAGCAATATGGAAAGGAAGCCCAATCGCCAGGAACTGCCAGATGTAGAAATCTCTACCCTCAAGGAAGTCGCCGACCGAGACTTCTCTGGGGTCACTTCAGTTAATTTTAGGGATCTGAAGAAGGTCAATTATTTCGACGGAGATGTTACAATCAATTTTACAAAAGACAACTTTCCCTCTGAAGCCAAAATGGTGGTTGCTTGTGAGGGGTCTGTGACTTTTTATTCCCCCTCTGATTATCAGGTGGACATTGATAGAATATTTATCGTCATGGCTGAGCATGACATCTTCGGGGTAGAGAAGATTTCCAAGAAAGCAGATAAAAAACCTAAAATAGACTTATACTTGTATGCCAAGGGCTCCATCCATACTGAACAAAATATTTACCCTAGTTCTCTCATGGCCCAAAGTGTTGGCACTCACAGTCAAAAATATGAGATAAAAGCTCCCGATCCAGAAGTATTCGAGGGCCTACCCATAGAGATTAGGAACGCATGGAGGGTCAGCGGTTATAAGATTACTAAGTGGGAAAATTGACAGGCAGGAGGGGAGGACTTACTTTGCCATTAATAAAAAAGAAATTTAAGCTGGGATTGGATATCGGTAGTTCGTTCATCAAGGTATGTCTGCCCAAGCGCGGCGGGCGCCCTCTGGTAGCCAGAGCTGCTTCCCCTGAGGGGGCTATCAGCAAGGGCTTATTGCAGCAGCCTGAAGAAGTAAGAAATGTATTAAACCAGCTAATTCAGCAACAGAATTTACTTAACTCCCCAGTTGTCGCTACTCTCCCTGCCAGCACACTGGTGTTACGTCATATTCAAATCCCTTTATTAAAAGAAAAAGAAACTGCAGAGGCAGTTGAATGGGAAGCAAGGCGAGTGCTGCCCTTCGCCGTTGAAGAGGCCCAAGTTGACTGGCTTCGTCAGGGCACCACTGTTACTGATGAAGGCGAGACCCAGGATATTTTGTTGGTGGCCGTCCGGGACAATATTGTCCAGCAATATGTTGAGGCGATAAAGGACTCGGGACTACATTTGGTCGCCCTGGATATCGCTCCCTTGGCCCTGGGTCGTTGGTTACTTAAGGGAAGTCAGGTCACTTCACTAATTATTGACTTGGGGGCAGAGACAACACAGTTACATTTCTTTGACAAGAGTCGTCTGGTTTTCTCCAGAAGCATATCAATTGGAGGAATCTCTGCCACCCAGTCAATTGTAAATATTGAGCAAGTCAGTTTCCTAGAAGCCGAGACCCTTAAATTACGGGGCAATTATAAAGGCGAGTCTTTGGATTCTTGGTTAAGCGAGCTTGGCCGAGAGATACAACGCTCTCTTGAGTATTTTCGCAGTAATTTTCGCCAAGGTATTGATGAGGAGAAATTTGACCAGGTCTTGCTTACCGGCGGGGCCTCCTCTACCCGAGGAGTGGAAAAATTGATTGAAGATATTACTGGGCGGGCTCCGGGCTATGCAGAGT
>DAIOXA010000304.1:0-2485 GCA_036758185.1 Bacillota bacterium | reverse complement strand
GTCAGGGCCTGGGAAAATGAGAGGATGTACGCCTTGGTGGCTGCATAGACGGCAAAGTAGGGTGTCGGCTGAAAGGCTGCCAAGGAGGAAGTATTGAGGATTTTGCCCCTGTTGGCCACCAGTTCCGGTAGGAGTAGTTGGGTCAACCTGGTCAGGGCCACGATGTTGATCATGACCATCTCCAAATTGGTAATGCAGCTGCTCTGGGAAAAAGGCCCTTGACTGCCTATGCCGGCATTGTTGACCAAGACATGGATGGGCAAGTTTAGCCCTTGTATGCGTGTCGCCAACTCATCGCTGGCCATGGCCAGGGACAAGTCCTGGGCCATAACATGGACTCTAATGTTGTACTCCCCTTCCAGTTCTCCAGCAACTTCGCCCAGCAGTTCTTCACTGCGGGCAATGAGGATTAGATTATACCCATCCCGGGCCAGTAAGCGGCTGAGTTCATAGCCAATTCCCTTGGAAGCTCCAGTGATCACGGCGGTCATGTTTGCTGTTGCCAAATAACCAATCCCTTTGCTTAATAATCCACTACTTAAGATGCCCCTCAGATTGCAATCTCAAATAAGAGGTCCGTATGGACTCACTTAATTCCTCTTCGACCTCGTAATATAATGCAACCTGCAGGGCACAGGTCAGGACATTCTTTACTTCCCCAGCAAGTTTTTCTTTACTGGGCGCCCCGTGCTTCTGTCGCTTAATCCCTGTCCCCTCCCAGACATTGACCTCCCGGGCCAACTCTCCACACTCTTCTGCCAGCCGGGTAATGATCTGGAAGGGCTGGTTTCCGTCAGGAAATCTCTTATTCAGGCCCTTGGCAACGTCGAGGAAAATTTCCAATACAATCAACTCCTTCCTAGAGCTTAACCCGCTGAAAATTCTGGTAGTGGGAACCCTAGAATATTAGAGTGCCCAGCTCTCTTTACTTGGCGCTCAAGGCACACTGGAGGGTTGTCATATTTAAAGTGTCACCCGCTGAAAATCGTGAAAGCGAGTGCCCTGATAGGTCAGGGTCCCGGTATCCCCCTGGGTGATTTGACCATATACCTTGCCCGACACCATGAATTCCTGACGCTCTCCATCTTCAAATTCGAAGGTGACATAGTAACTGGTGCTGCTGCCATGGTGATGGTGATGATGACCGCCTCCCCAAACATGGGTGCGTTTGTCCATGACCATGGCGTGGCCAGCGGTTACGGGCTGGCTATTGTTCCTGGTCCATTCTGAAAATGCCTTGATGCCAAAGACAATAAATCCAGTAATGACAATGCCAAATACGATAAAGAAGAAGAACGGCATGATGTTGAACAAAAAATCAAAGGGCATGGGGTAACACTCCTCTTTCTGTCTAATTATCCTTATTGGCTACCCCCGCCGGCACATGTCCGGTGGGCACATATTTGGATGCCGGTAGGCAGTAAGACTGTTGATCGTCAAAGAAGATATGGGGACGGAAGCGCTCCAGGATTGGCTCCTTACTAAGTCCTCCCAAGAAAAAGGCTTCATCCACCGTCACTCCCCAGGAACGCAGGGTTAGGATGGCCCGCTTATGGGAAGGGGCCTGGCGAGCGGTAACCAAAGCAGTGCGGATGGGTAGCTCGTTCTTGGCTCGATAAGCGGTCTGCAAGCGGTTGAGGGCTTCCAGAAACCCCTTAAAGGGACCGGGGGGAAGGGGTATATCCCGCTTCTCCACCTCATGGCGGGTGAAATCCTCCAGGCCCTTGCTCTTAAAGACTACCTCTGCCTCATCGCTAAAGAGGACGGCATCGCCGTCAAAGGCAATCCTGATCTCATCGGTACTGTCGTCCCGGTATTCCGGTCCCGTCAGCAAGGTGGCGCTGGCGTAGCCGTTTTGGAGGGCAAGGCTGACATCCTGGGGATTGGCAGAGAGAAAGAGGTTCGCCTTAAAGGAAGGCAAGTAAGTATAGGGAGAATGGCCGCGGGTAAAGGCCGCCCTGGTTATGCTGATCTTGTGGTGCTCAATGGAATTAAAGACCCTGAGTCCTGTATTGGCATCGTTTTTGGAGACCAAGATAACTTCCACCGCCCCTTGGCCGGTCTCAGGGTCCTTGAGAGCCAACAGGCGGCGAATCAGGGGAAAGGCCACCCCTGGCAACAGAGGCGCGTCCTCGTGCTCAATCTGGTACTCGGTGTAGCGCTCCAACCCCTCTTCTTCAAAGACCCGGTTGCTCTCCTCCAGGTCAAAGAGAGCCCGGGAAGATATGGCGATAACCAATTTGTCATCCAGTGATTGGGGCATATCTCCACCTCCTCATCTAGATATTAGCATAAAACTGCGTCACTGTGACTGGGGCAACAGAAGAAAACCGCCGGCTTTTGCCAGCGGCAGCACATTCTATCCCAGTCTGTTTCCGCATTCTCCGCAGAATCTGGTCCCGGCGGGACTCTTGGCGCCACAGTTTTCGCACTCAATCTGACTGAGGTTGGCGCCGCAGTTATTGCAGAACTTTCCCTCACCGGC
>DAIOXA010000303.1:0-2491 GCA_036758185.1 Bacillota bacterium | reverse complement strand
AGCCAACTGATTCCAAAGGACAAGGGCATCGGCCTGGTACTGGCGACAGGGGGAGCACTGCTGTAAATGGCTATTCAACTGAGCACCCTCCCGGGCAGGCAGTTCTCCATCCAGTTTCAACTCAATTTGTTGACGATAGAATTGGCAACTCATTAATCAACCCTCCCCTTCAAGTCCTTCTGTAACATTTGCCGCGCTCGCAGCAACCGGTTTTTTACTTGACTGAGGCTGAGACCGAGCAAGTCCGCCATCTCCTGATAAGACATTTCGCCACTGTGGCGGAGCACAATTAATTTTCTATATTTCTGGGGCAAAGCCGCCACAGCCCGACTAAGTTCAGATTTTGTTTCTTCCCGAAGCATATCGGCCTCGGCGCTGGGCTGCACGTCTTTATTGTACTTGATTTCTGCCACGGGTACCACCCGCTTATTCTTGCGCAGCAAGTCCAGGGCAAGGTTGGCGGCGATTCTGCACAGCCAAGGCGATAGTCCCGCTTCCCCTCGCCAAGTCCCAATGCGATCCCAGGCCCGGATAAAGGTATCCTGGGCAATGTCCATGGCGTCTGGAGAATTACCGACAATCGCATAGGCCGAGCTGTAAACCTTTTTCTGGTATAACTCTATTACCTCTGCCAAGGCGGCACTGTTTCCAGCCTTTATCTCAGCGACAAGTTCTGCATCTCGCAATGCCACCCCTCCCCCAACTACTGCTCCATTTATGTAGACGTGGCAACCCCCAAATAGTCTGAAGCCCCTACTAATATCTAATCAAAAGAAAGAGAAGACTGCAAGGTACACAAAAATACGGTAGACGAAACTTTCCGTTCAGCTGTGACTGAATAATGCCAGCCTTTTTCAGCCTGCCCCACAGGGCTTTCGTCTACCGCAACTATATCTTGCCCCAAAACTAAAGGAAATATGCCTTGAAGCCATGCAAAAAGTGGCCAGGCGGAACTTTCCTCCCAGCTGTGACCCTTGAGGTCTTTTTCAGCCTGCCTTTTATAGCTTCCGCTGACCACTACCCATAGTATATCCAGGGAAAAAATCAAATATTCCTAGCTAGAGGTCGAAATACTCCGGGAGATTCTCCCCCTGTAGTTCACCTTCGGCCTGAAGCCAAAACTGCCGCATAAGCTGAAGCCGCTGGGCAAAAATCTCTTTGCCCTTGGCGG
Organism: Bacillota bacterium; assembly: GCA_036758185.1. Classification (GTDB taxonomy): domain Bacteria; phylum Bacillota; class Proteinivoracia; order UBA4975; family UBA4975; genus DAIOXA01. The sequence goes on along the minus strand of DAIOXA010000303.1, from coordinate 1,320 downwards.
TATAAAAGGTCAGATCCTCAAGATTGTTCATATCCTTTATGCCCTGGCGGAAACAACCGCGATAATCCATGCCCATCCGACCGGCATATACACCTGTCATAACCACTCCCAGGGCGCCGACTTCGTCCAGGCGATCGGCATCCTTGAGGACCAAGGTTTCCAGGCTTAGGTTCTCTTGGTGGGTATCGTAGGAATGGAATCTGATGGCCTCGGCTATCCTCTCCACCTTGTCGGCGGGGATTCTCAGCTTGAGCAAGTGCTGGCTAGCTAATTTACTGCCCAGCACGGCATGGTGTATTTCCTCGGAGCGGGGATCCAGTTTGGCCACGTCGTGGAGGAGGGCGGCCATTTCCACAATCTCTAGATCGGCGCCCTGGGCCTGCCCAATTTCCCGGGCTGTAGCCAGTACTCGCAAGGTGTGGCGCCAGCGAAAGCTGGCGGTTCGGCGCCGACCCACTTCTGGACGTTCGGTGGTTTCCATGTATTTCTTAACAAAAATAGCTACTGTTTTAAAATACTGCTGCAAAGCACTACCCCCCGTCACTAACATACCCTCACAATGATAGATTATAGCACAGTCTGGAATAAAAAGAAGTCCGGGGAGTGCCTAGGTATTGGGATTAAAAAAAGGAGCCGACCCCGGGGCCGGCTCACATCATTATTTTACCAAGGCAATGGCTTCGATTTCGATGTCCACATCCTTGGGCAGACGGGCGACCTCTACACAGGCCCGGGCTGGGGGATTGTCGCCAAAGTATGTCCCATAGACCTCGTTGATCTGCCCAAACTGGCCCATGTCCTTGATAAAGAGGGTGAGTTTTACGCAGTTGTCAAAGCTGGTTCCGGCCTCGTCCAGGATGGCCTTGATATTGTCCATGCACTGCTTGGTTTGGGCTTGGATGTCACCGGTAATCAATTCGCCACTGGCAGCTATTAGGGGTATCTGACCAGATGTAAAGAGCAGATCCCCCACCCGCACGGCCTGAGAGTAAGGCCCGATGGCGGCAGGTGCTTTGTCGGTGCTGATGATTGTTTTGTTCATTATGTTTCCTCCTCAATATATAGTGCTAAACCCAATATTAGTATGGGTAAAAAGCCTTAGATTAAACCAATTCAAAGGTCGCCGTAAAATGCCTCAGAATCGGCGGCTCATCCACAAAGGCAACACCCCGAACGCCCCCCGCGCGTTCCTTGATGGCAATGAGGGCATCGGCAATGACGTCCATATGCTCATTGGTATAGACGCGGCGAGGGATGGTCAGGCGCAGGAGGTCCAGTTGGGGATACAGGTTTTCGCCGGTTTCAGGATCCCGTCCCGCC
>DAIOXA010000302.1:0-2502 GCA_036758185.1 Bacillota bacterium | reverse complement strand
AATTCTTCATTGCCGTGGGCGACGCCACATCCCTGGACGGCGACTATGCCGCCTTCGGTCAAGTGCTTTCAGGTCTAGAGGTAGCTGAAGAGATTTCCCTGGTGGAGAAGGATGAAGATGACAAGCCCCTGGTTCCCCAGCGCATAAAGACTGTGACCATCAATACCCATGGCCGCAACTACCAGCCTGCGGAAAAAATCGGGAGGTAATATTATGCAAAATCCCTTGGTGACCATTGAAATGGAAAGTGGTGGAATGATAAAAGTTGAACTTTTTCCAGAAGTTGCAGCCAACACCGTCGACAACTTTGTCGGCCTTACCCAACAGGGCTACTATGACGGCCTGATCTTTCACCGGGTCATCCCCAGTTTTATGATTCAGGGCGGCTGCCCTCAGGGCAGCGGCACGGGTGGCCCCGGCTATTCAATTAAAGGCGAGTTCAGCGGCAATGGCCATGCCAACTCCCTCAAACATCAGCGGGGCGTCATCTCCATGGCCCGGGCAGCCAATCCTGACTCTGCCGGCTCTCAATTCTTCATCATGGTGGCCGACTCGCCCCACCTGGACGGGGAATACGCCGCCTTTGGCGAAGTAACTGAAGGGCTGGAGGTAGTCGACTCTATAGTCAACACCCCCCGCAATGCCAATGACCGTCCCCTGGAAGATCAGCGTATGAAGACTGTGACGGTGGAGACCTTCGGCCAGGAGTATCCCCAGCCAGAAAAACTATAGAACCCAAGCCCCTCAAGGGGCTTTATTAGATGCCTTATTTCGGAGTCGGAGGTCGGATGAGTACGGGTCCATCTCAGGTGCAAAGAGGCCAGTACTGTGGAGCATGGCCCCAGCCACCAAGAAGGCACTTTGATTCCGACTTCCGATTTCTTATTCCTGATTTCTAACTACCGGCTTCCAACCTCTAACATCCAAAATCGGCAGGAATTCCCACCAGGGTGAGCGAATAGTACGTCTAGATCCTAGATTGGAAAATGAGGTGGTAGTCCTGAAGAAAATGCAATTCATGGCTCTGGCCGTGACAATATCCCTGCTGCTTTCCCTCCTTTTACCCCTACCCCTGATCTCGGCCGGGGCAGATAAGATTCACCCCCAAGTGGAAGCCGCCCTGGCCAACCAGGAGTATGTCCAGATCCTCATCAAGCTAAGCCAGCAAGCCGATCCCCAGGTTGCTGTCGAGACGGCCTTGGACGGACTAACTAGGACTAAGTATAAAGTGCGCAAGCTAGCGGCGGGCAAGGCCGTGGTCCAATCCCTCCAAGATGTTGCCACAAACAGCCAGCAAGAGCTGCTGAGCCTTCTCGGCAGTGCCGCAGACTTGAGACTAGCCAGGTCTATAGAAAGCTATTATATCGTCAACATAATTCATGCCGAGGTTCATACCTCCCTTATTCCCGTCTTGGCCCGGCGCAGCGATGTCAAGGCCATTCTGCCCAACAGTCGCGTCTCCCAAGAAAAAACAGGGATCGCCAGCGCCCAGGCCACTTCGCCCTGGAACCTGGAGATGATCGGCATTCCCTCACTGCACCGGCAGGGAATACGGGGAGAAGGCGTTGTGGTGGGCATCATTGACACCGGGGTGGACTTTTCCCATCCCGACCTTCGGGACAGCTGGCGGGGTAACGTCCTGGACTCCAGCCTCAGTTGGCTTGACGCCGTCAATGACAAGGCCATGCCCTATGATGATGACGGCCACGGCACCCATGTGGCGGGGATTATTGCCGGCAGTGCAGGCGCCGGCATAGCCCCAGCAGTCAACTGGATTGCCGTCAAGGCCTTTGATGAGTATGGCGACGCCGATTCTGCCTGGCTCCTAAGGGCCGGTGAATACATGCTGGCCCCCGTGGATTCCCAAGGCGTGGCCCATCCCGACATGGCCCCAGACATCATCAATAATTCCTGGGGCCATGAAGCCGGTATGAACGAGTGGTACCGGCCCATGGTCCAGGCCTGGAGGGCAGCGGGCATCCTGCCAATTTTTGCCGCCGGAAATGCCACCACAGCAGGTTCTATTTACACTCCCGCCAACTATCCCGAGAGCTTGGCTGTTGCCTCGGTGGACAGCCTTGGCCAGCGCAGTACCTTCTCGGGTCAGGGGCCTGCCCCCTACCTAGAAATCTATAAGCCTGACCTAGTCGCCCCAGGAGAAAACATATCCTCTACCAAGTCCGGCGGCGGATATGGTGTGATGAGCGGAACTTCGGTGGCCGCACCCCATGTTACAGGAGTCGCCGCCCTGCTCCTCTCTAATAACCCGTTGCTGGAACCAGAGAGTTTGGAGGCTGCCCTGAGGCAGACAGCGATGACCCTGACAGACTCCCACTTCCCCGATAGTCCTAATTACGGTTATGGATGGGGGTTGGTCAAGGCAGATTCTGCCCTATCCCTGAGTCAAGAAGGTGTGGGCATCATCCGCGGCCGAGTCAGCACTCCCGTTCAGGACGCTAAAGCCCCTGCCATCGCCCACACCCCTGTACACCAATACTACAT
>DAIOXA010000301.1:0-2505 GCA_036758185.1 Bacillota bacterium | reverse complement strand
ACATGCCCTTGTAGATCGCCCCAAATCCTTAACTCCCAGCACCAGCCCCCAACGGGGCGTTGAAAGCCGCCACCAGGAACTTCATCGATATGCCCTTTGACGGATTTTTAGGCCCGCCTTCGAACAGGCTGCACCGACTAGGATACCGCGCCACCCATTTAATATAGTTATTTTATCATTTTTAAAGAAAATAGGCAATGACACTATGAGCCAGCAATTCCATGGAGAAAAAAGAAAAAAGGAAGTAACTCCAGCATGCCACGTCCTCAGCTGCCCCAATTACCGTAATCGTGGCTACAATACAAGGAAAGGAGGGCAAATAGGGCTGTTGCTCTGGTAGCTCATATCCGCCCTCACAAATTCTTGTCAGTGGTGTATTTTCCTTATAATATGCCATTAAAAATTATTAGTTACCTAAATCCTCCCAATAAGCCTCTTCTGCCTCTTGCACTATGGCATTAAAAGCATCAATTAATTCTTGGGGAGGGTTTTCAAGAAAATATTCCGAGGTGGTGTCGCCATCGCTGAATTCAATGTAAAATCCGTATTTCACAGAAACAAGTTTTTCATCATTATCCATCCGAATAACAATATCAGCATCCCTGCCTTCCCGGTGGAGCTTTAGTTCACCCAAGCAATTATTAACTGCATTGGTAAAGACCTTACCAGTTGCCTGAAAGTGACGGGTAGGTATGGCTGCAACGGAACCGCCAGCTAAACTCTTAGGCGCAACCCTATAGGATATTATTTTCTCCAGAGGAAAGGCATCGATATATACTGGATCCCCAGGTAAAGGGTCACCATCCTCCCCGTTAACAGACGGTAAGGGTTCTCCATTTGAGCAGGCTGCCATGACAAACAGTAAAACAACCAAGCAGAAGAAAAGAGACTTTTTCACGGTGTCATCTCCTCGTTCCTTAATGGCCACGCTGTGAATTCGCATACCAACTGATAGACATTTGTGGAGATTGGATAGGGGGGTTCCTCTTTAAAGAGGGGAAATACCGTAAAATCCCAGCCCACGCTACGATTCCGACACTCAAAGTGTAAGTGCGGACCTGTTGTCAATAAGTCCTGCTGATTGGGATCGGAATACCAATTCTTTGGTCCTCGATGACCAGTTGAGTTGCTGCCAATAACACCACCTGGTTGCACAATATCGCCCTCTTTTAAAGAAGTATTCTCATCCAAATGAGCGTACAGAAGGCGCGCCACATTGACCCAAATTTCTGATCCAGGGTAGGCAGCTTGTATTTGTACATACACGTTCTTCTCCCGATGAGAAAAATCTCCGTTGGAGTCATAAGCATAAATAATCTTGATGTCGTCAACGACACCCCTAATCTGAAAAGAACCCGTCGTAAGGACCCGGAAAATACTCTGCTCCCCAGGCATTTGGGAAAAATCATATGCTGTACCACTAATTCCATGCAACTCTTGAGTAACTTTTGCTTCATAGGGTACTCTAATTGAAATAACCGGATCATATGCCTGCACAACTGTTGGGAGGAATAGGAGTGCTGCCATCACTGCAAACGAAAGCAGAGACCTGGCAACTTTCTTGATATACATTGCTAATCCCCCTTATTTTATTTGACTTATTTTAACATATAATAGAAATTGTGTCAATAGGAAAACCTTCCTCTTGTTCCACTATATGGAGGATAAAAAAAGGTGCCGTTGCCGTTGCTACTCAGACTTTTAGGCACCAATTATTCTATTGGTGAGAAAGGAAAATATAGTACCCAAGGCCGCCCCTGCCAAGACCTCCACGGGGGTGTGCCCCAGAAGTTCCTTGAGCTTCTCCCCCTCCTCTGCCAGCTTGCCACCCCGCTGCAAGTCCGCCACAATCTGGTTGAGGATGTGGGCCTGCCTGCCCGCCGCCCGCCGCACCCCGGCGGCATCATACATGATGATGAGGGCAAAGACTAGACTGATGGCAAATTCCGCTGAATCCCAACCCCGAACCTGACCCACCGAGGTGCCAAGGGCAGAGACAAAGGCGGCATGGGAACTGGGCATGCCCCCGGCACCCACCAAACGGCTAAAGTCCAAGCGCCTGCGCAGTATGAGTTCGGAGATGACCTTGAGGACCTGGGCCAGCAGCCAGGCCGCTGCGGCTGTCTCAAATATCGGATTAAATAGCATCTACTACCTCCTAGTTCTGACGCTGGCCGATGTACTGGGCCAGTTCCTTAAGGAGCTGAAAATCTCCCCGCCCCTTGGCGAGATGGTCCAGGGCAGCCTGGGTTTCGGCAGTGGCCATGGCCTTGGCCTCTTCCAGGCCAAAGATCGTCACAAAGGTCTGTTTGTCTTGCCTGGTGTCGCTGCCGGGATTCTTGCCCAGGGCGGTGCCGGAGGCCGTGACATCCAGGATGTCGTCGACAATTTGATAGGCAAGACCTAAGCAAGCGGCATATGCGCTTAGATGTTCTAGGGTCTCGGCTGTGGCACCAGCGACAATGGCACCCATGCCCACAGCAGCCCGCAGCAGGGCACCGGTCT
>DAIOXA010000300.1:0-2512 GCA_036758185.1 Bacillota bacterium | reverse complement strand
CTGATGCGACGATAATGTCGCCAATGTTTCCGGCATAGCGTTTGGAGCCGCCGAGGACGCGAATACACATTATCTTCTTGGCGCCCGAGTTATCGGCCACATTCAACAACGTTTGCTGCTGAACCACAATATGCCCCTCCTTTCAGCGCTTAAAGACTATTGGACTTTTTGAAGCACTTCCACCAGACGCCAGCGCTTGTCGCGGCTCAGGGGTCTAGTTTCCATTATTTGCACGACATCACCGATGCTGCACTGGTTATTCTCATCATGGGCTTTAAATTTATTGGTCCTCTTGATGGTCTTACCATAGGCAGGGTGACGGAGATGCTCTTCTACCGCTACGACGATGGTCTTATCCATCTTGTTGCTGACGACTTTGCCGATGAGGACCTTACGATTACCACGTTCGGTCATTGGCCCATCCTCCTTTCCGGACACTATTGCACGTTGATATTGAGTTCCCGTTCCCGGATTATTGTCTGCACCCGGGCAATATCCTTGCGAACCCGCTTGATCTGCATGGGGTTATCCAATTGACCGGTGGCAAGCTGGAAACGCAGGTTAAAAAGCTCTGTTTTCAGCTCATCCATCCGGTGCTGAAGTTCAACGGCGCTCATATCGCGGATTTCCTTTGCTTTCACTGGTCTTCACCCCCCATTTCAAAACGCTTGACGAACTTGGTCTTAATGGGTAGTTTATGGGCGGCCAGGCGCATTGCTTCCCGGGCGATCTCCTCGGAGACTCCGGCCAGCTCAAACATTACCCGACCTGGCTTAACTATGGCTACCCACTTTTCTGGGGATCCTTTTCCGCTACCCATCCGAGTTTCGGCTGGTTTTGCAGTAATGGGCTTGTGGGGGAAGATTTTTATCCAAACCTTGCCGCCCCTTTTGATATACCTGGTCATGGCAACACGGGCGGCCTCAATCTGCTGGTTGGTAATCCACGTGGGTTCTAAAGCCAGAAGTCCATACTCGCCGTACATGACTTCGGCGCCCCGTTGGGCCTTACCCTTGATTCCCCCCCGGTGAGGGCGACGAAATTTCACGCGCTTGGGGATCAACATAATTATTCTCCTCCTTCCACCTTGCCCTTTGCCTTTTTGGGTGCGGGCAGTATTTCTCCTTTGTAGATCCAGGCTTTGACACCAATCTGACCATAAGTGGTCTTGGCTTCGGCGAACCCAAAGTCGATGTCGGCCCGCAGGGTGTGGAGCGGAACTGTGCCATCGGTGTACCACTCGGTCCTAGACATTTCGGCGCCTCCTAGACGGCCGCTGACCATGACCCGGATACCCTTGGCGCCGACGCGCATTGTCCTACCCATGGCCTGCTTCATGGCCCGGCGGAAGGCTACACGCTTTTCCAGCTGGGCGGCGATGGATTCTGCCACCAATTGAGCGTCTAATTCCGGCACTCTGATTTCGATGATATTGATGTGAGTCTGCTTGCCAGTGAGTTTATCCAGCTGCTTGCGCAATTTATCGATTCCTGAGCCGCCTCGCCCGATGACAACGCCGGGTTTAGCTGTATGGATTGAGACCCGCATGCGATTTGCCGCCCGCTCGATTTCTATGGTTGAAACCCCCGAGTTGGGTAGCTGTTGACGGATAAACTTACGGACTTTGATATCCTCATGCAGGGTATCGACATAATCCTTGCGCTCAGCGTACCATTTGGCCTCCCAATCCCGGATGATGCCAACTCGCAAGCCGACGGGATTAATCTTTTGTCCCACTAATTATCCCTCCTCTGCTTTTCTGCAACCATCAGGGTGATATGGCTGGTTTTTTTGAGAATTCTACTGGCCATGCCCCGAGCCCGGGGTCGGAACCTCTTTAGGGTGGGACCCTGGTCGACAAAGGCCTTGGCTACGTAGAGGTCATCTGCACTTAAATCGTAGTTGTGTTCTGCGTTGGCCACTGCAGATTTGAGCACCTTCTCCACCAGAGGAGATGCAGCCCTGGGAGTGTTTTTGAGGATGGCCAGCGCTTCGCCTACAGTCTTGCCCCGAACGAGGTCAACTACTATGCGGACTTTGCGGGGGGCAATGCGAACATATCGCGCACCTGCTTTAACTTCCATTATTATCCTCCTCTCTAGGGCCTATTTCAAGGACGTTGAGCGCTCGGTATGGGAACCGTGGCCCCTGAAGGTGCGGGTGGGAGCAAATTCACCCAGTTTATGACCGACCATCTCTTCACTGATATAAACCGGCACATGTTTGCGACCGTCATACACAGCCAGGGTGTGGCCGACAAATTCGGGGAATATGGTGGAACGGCGGGACCAGGTTTTGATAACCCGCTTTTCGCCCTTTTCGTTCATCGTTTCGATCTTTTTTAGTAAACTTTCTTCGCAAAAAGGACCTTTCTTTAGAGATCTACCCATTTGGCATCCTTCCCTCCTTTGAGCCGCTAGTCTTTACGGCGCCTTACGATATATAGATTGGACTTGTTTCTCTTCTTCCGGGTCCGATAACCCAGGGCTGGCTTGCCCCAAGGGGTTACAGG
>DAIOXA010000299.1:1706-2514 GCA_036758185.1 Bacillota bacterium | reverse complement strand
TGTAGCGGTGCTGGGTGCCAAAGAGCTTGGGGGCATTCCTCAGCGCCTCTTCATAGTCGGGACCCATCATCCCCGGCTGGACGGTGACACTCTGATTGATGGGGTTGAGCTTGATAATCTTGTTCATGTGTACCCGCATATCCAGGGAGATACCGCCCTGGGGACATTCCGTCCCCCGCATCACCGAGGATCCTCCACCATAGGGTGTAATGGGCACCTTGTTCTGCTGGCACCACTGCACCAAAGCGCGGATGTCTTCCTTATTCCGGGGGCTGACCACCACATCGGGGAGGTTTTCGATTTTCTTCTCCCTGAGGCGAATGAGGTCATACATCATCTTGCCATAGGCCACCCGCAGGCGGTTGTACTCATCGGCGTGGACATTCTCGGCCCCTACAAGCTCCCGCAGCTCCTCCAGCTGCCCAGCACTGAGCCTGGAGGGCATATCGTATTCTACCTTCTCCTCCCCCAAGTTCTGCTTGACCTGAAAGTCGGCATCGGTCATGGCAAAGGCTTCCTTCATTAGGGCATAGAGCATCTTGTTGGGGTGCTTAAATCTATCGGGATACCCCCATTTAAATAGCGATCTGTATGATTGCTCCGGCGGTTCTTGCTCATACCAGTCAGGATAGAAGGGTTTTTCGGCCATATTACTTCCTCCCTCAGTTCTCTTTATAGTAGTCTGCCATATCGGCGGTGGCGATTAGGGGCACATCGACACCGGCCAGATGGGGGATTACCACATCACCAGGGCGCAACCTGCGCTCCACCCGGACAGCATTGATCTCCCCCATGCAAGCAAAGATGC
>DAIOXA010000299.1:0-1684 GCA_036758185.1 Bacillota bacterium | reverse complement strand
TAGCCGGGGAAAATCTGCAAAGCATGTGCCCACGGTGGTGGTCAGAGTGCGGCAGGGATTAGTCACCTCACTGTGGGCATAGCCTATCCCCCGGGGACACTTATTGCCCTCAACGTGTAGCTCATCGCCTTCACCCCTCACCTGCAGGCAACAACCCTGGGGACATTGGATACAGACAATTTCTCTATCCATTTTCTTACCCCCTCAAACTCTTAATATTACTTCCCTGGCCTCAGCAGCTACTTTGGCCATGTCCAGGGAAATTCGCTCCATCTCCGGTGGCCGGAGAACTGAATACTTCTTGGTCAGCACCGTGACCCCGTCGACAATGAGGTCCACTTGGGCATTATGGATGGTACGGCTAGAGCGCAGGTATATTACCGCCTCTCCCCCGACGAGCAAGTCCAGACGACTAGGTACGGCATAGAGAATATCTCCCTGAGTGAGGAGATCCAGATGCACCTTGGTCACCCCTTGGCCCTGGGCATACTGGGCGGCGGCGAGGCCGGCGGTGGCTCCGCTCTCGGAGACATAGTCCACCAAGTCATTGACATGCAGGGCATTGCCACAACTGAATAACCCCGGCACATTGGTGCTTAAACGCTGATCGACCGCGGGGCCGCTGGTGCGGGAATCCAACTCTACCCCCAGGGGGGCGTGGATATCGTTTTCAGGAATCAGCCCCACCGAAATGATTAGGGTATCGCAGGGAACGATGCGGCTACTACCTAACTGGGGTTGCATTTCTTCATCCACTGGACAGACCCTGACACCCTCAACCCTTTCCTTGCCCAGCACCTCGGTGACGGTAGTGCTGAGGTGGAGGGGAATGTTATAGTCCTGCAGGCACTGGACCAAGTTCCGAGTCAGTCCTGAGGGTTCGCCCTTAATTTCATAGACCCCTTCCACCTGGGCACCCTCCAGGACCAGGCGCCGGGCCATGATCAGGCCGATATCCCCCGAACCCAGAATGACGCAGCGCCTGCCCGGCAGGTAGCCCTCGATATTGATCAGGTGTTGGACGGTGCCAGCGGTGTAGATCCCCGCCGGGCGCTGACCATGAATGCGGACTTGGCGAGACGTACGCTCCCGGCAGCCAGTGGCGGCCACCAAGGCCCGGGCCGAGAGCTGAAACACTGCCAACTCCTGGTTCTGCAAAGTGAGGGCAAATCCCCCTGCCTCCCGGTGCAGTTGCAGCAAGAAGGTCTCGGTGTATATGGGAATCCTTAGCCTGCGGACTTCCTCAATATCTCGCCAGGCATATTCTGGGCCGGTAAGCTTTTCGGCGTAACGGATCAGGCCAAAACCATCGTGGATACACTGCTTGAGGATGCCACCGGGGCGACTCTCTCGCTCAACCAGGCAGACACTCGCTCCCGCCTGGTGGGCGGCGATGGCTGCAGCCAAGCCTGCCGGTCCGGCGCCGATTACGATGACATCCCAGGTGTTACTCACCACAACCCACCTCCCTCGGTGCCTTGGTCGGTGCCAGTAGCAACTCAGAGCCCGGTCGGCCCTTGGTCACTTGGGTGGGGGGCACTCCCGTCTCCCTGGCCAACGCCTTGATGACAGCCGGCGTGCAGAATCCGCCCTGGCAGCGCCCCATTCCCGTCCGCACCCGGCGTTTTAGGGCATCCAGGGATGTGGCAGGGTCGGGACTCTTGATGGCGGCGATGATTTCCCC
>DAIOXA010000298.1:0-2515 GCA_036758185.1 Bacillota bacterium | reverse complement strand
TCTGACCTCAGCTACTGCATGCTCCAGGATACTGGGGCAGTGGTGGACACCGTCAAGGAAAACTGTCCCGCCTGGGGAAGGGCCTACCACCTGCCCTTGGAGGATTTGGCCCATATCGATGCCCCCGCCCTGAACATGGGTCCCTGGGGCCGAGATGTGCACAAATGGACAGAGCGCATCCACTATCCCTTTGCCACCCAGGTCCTGCCTCAACTATTGCATCGCCTGATAAAATCCCTATTAGTCTAGCCTAACCAACTCTGCTTTGGCGCTGTCTATATAGATGAAGAGCAGGTGAGGTGAGGACATGGAGGAGCTGGTAACTAAGGCCCAGAGGGGCGATGAGGACGCCTTCGCCGGGTTGATGCAGGAGAAGCGCAGGCTGGTTCTCAATCTGGCGGCAAGCTACCTGGGCTGGAAGGATGCCGAGGATGCTGCCCAGATAATCTGGGAGGCTGCTTGGCGTAAACTCTGGCAAATCGAGGACCCGCGACGGTTTGAGCCGTGGCTGCGCACCCTGGTCCTGCACCAGTGCCTGAACTTGCGCAAGGCCCGGACCCGGCTCCGGGACCGGGAAGTTCAGCTTTCCGCCGAGACCTGGCTGAGCTTGGCAGAATGTGTGGCTACCGATGATTGCCCTCTGGAGGAGCTATTGGTGCATAGGGAACTGCGCAACCTTATCGCCGAGGAGCTGGACTTACTGCCTGGGGAGTACGGCATGCTCCTGCGCCTCTACTATCTGCAAGACCTCAGCTACAGGGATATCTCTGCCCTGACGGGACTGAAGTCTAGCACCCTGAAGTGGCGACTCCATCAAGGGCGCACACTCCTCAAGGCCAAACTGACCCCTCACCTGCCTAAAAGAATTAGGAGGTCTACTCAGTAATGAAACTGGAACCCCGCGCAATGTACAATATCCTCAGGGAAATCAAGCGCCTGGCGGCCAATGCTTCCCTGACCGGGGCCCTGAGCAACGGAACCCCTACCCTGGTGGCCACCTATAACAAATGCCTCGCTGCCATAAAAGGGCAGGGAGATGAAACTGCTGCTCAGCTCTTCCCAGAACTAACCGCCAATGCCAGCGTCGATGATGTAGGAGTAGCTGCCGCCCTGTTAGCCAGCTATGTAGAGCCGGAAAAGGAGCTTCACGAACACGACATCATGGCCTTTAACGAGGACCATTTTGGCCACCGAGACGAAGAGGATAACGACTAAACCGGGCCCTTAGGCCCGGTTTTTTTATGTGACAACGGGGACGCGTACGCTTGTCGCAACCAGCGCTACGCGCTCTGACGTGAACTGACGGTGTCCTGTTATCTACTGCGACAGGCGTACGCGTCCCCGATGTCGCAGCCAGGTCAAGAGGTCGGCAAGGACCCCTTTTCTGTCGGCTTCTAGCTCATTGTAGACCTCGTGCTTGAGGCCCTGATAGATCTTCAGGGTCTTGTCCCTGGATCTAAGCCCATCATAGAGCTCCTGTTGGCGGATAAAGGACTCATCCTCACTGCCGCACTGGATGAGGATGGGGATGTCCAGTCCCTGAATGGCGACAACACCTGCGGCCAGGGCAGTGCTCATCCCTCTACCTAAGCGGAAGCTCATCTTGTCGTGGACCAGGGGATCGGCCTTGTACGCCGCCACCACCTGGGGGTCCCGGCTGATGAATTCCGGGGGCAGGGGGAATTTAATTCTGACCTTAGGTGCTACTGTACTGAGTAGGGCTGTAGCGGCAGAGACAACTTTGTTTTCTGAGAGGGGGGACGCGGCACCAGTCCCTGAGAGGACACAGCCGGCAAGGCCGACGCTGTACATGCTGACATAGTTCATGGCGATGATGCTGCCCATGGAATGGCCCAGGACAAAGCGGGGAAGATTTCCCGCTGCTGGTGCCACCAACTCCTGATAGAACTTATGCAGGTCCTCCACATAGTCAGAAAAGGAATCGACATGGCCCAAGCGGCCTTGGCTCTTACCATGACCCCGATGGTCAATGCCCCAGACCCCAAAGCCTGCAGGAACCAAATGCTCCACCACATTGTTATAGCGGCGGCAGTGTTCGCCAAACCCATGGACCAAGAGCACAACAGCCTGGGGTTCTGTTGGCAGCCATGCTTGCCAACTCAGCTCCAACCCGCCAATACCGGCAATCTTTCCCTGTTTCTCTTCCATCTTTCCACCTCCGAATGTCCGGATATCTTATTCTTAGTATTAGCCCCCCTGGAAAGGGGGACTAATATTAGGCTTAAACCTCTCCTCTTCGCCGCTTATAGATCAGGACTATCGTCATCCTCTGCCATGCTCGAACCATCATGGCGAGAATCCACCCAGCCAGGATGGCAATCAGGGGTCCAAAGGCCATGGCCAGTTGCTGGCTCAACAGGACGGTAGCCAGGACCAGGATGAACATGCCCCAGAAATAGCCCTTGCCCAGGCGGAAACCAGCGCCCAAGGCGGGAAAAGCGCCCTTTTTGTCCAAGACCAGGGCCACAGGCCATGCGCCCAAGAAAACCCCTCC
>DAIOXA010000297.1:0-2518 GCA_036758185.1 Bacillota bacterium | reverse complement strand
GCATATACCTTGGCTTGGTCAGCTTGTCTCGCTCCCACCATCCGGGCCACCAATGCCGTTGTGCCCACGGTAAAGGCATTGAGGATGGCCGCAGACAAGATAAAGACCTGGTTGCTCATCCCCACCGCCGATATAGCTGCAGGGCCGACCCTGCCCACCATGGCCAGGTCAACAATCCCCACTAGCATTTGCAAGAACATCCTTGCGACCACCGGCAAGGCCAGCAGGAGTACACTGCGCCTCAGATTTCCTTTGGTTATGTCCGTCATGATTAAGATCTGCTCCTTTACCTCATGTATTACTTCGTCTCTCCAAATAATTCGTCGTAGCTGCTACAAACTCCTTCTTGACCAAGGCACAGGCGTGGCAATGCCCGCTTGCTGCGGGCACATGAGTTATTCCTCTTGGCTGGCGCCATGCTTCCAGATTTGGCTTGCTATAGACTGCACCAAGGTGCTGGCAGTGGCGAGATTTTCCGGTTGGACAAACTCTGCCCTATCGGTAATCCAGTGCCAGTTGGGCAAGCCTCCCTGATCGTCAAAGGCCATAATGCTCATGACCTTGTACCCCCTGGCTAAGGCCGGTGTAGCATCGGTGGTCAGGGCCTTGTAGACATGGGGGCCCACTCCTAATTCTGGGTGTTGCCGCGCGCAAGCGGCGGCAGCCAAGACCAAGTCTCTGTCCGACGGCATGGCAAAGAACAAACCCTCGCCAGTAATGTACTTGACATGGCCTATGCCCAGGTTGTCCATGTTGATGATGTAGTCATCGTAGATATCTGGACCATACTCCTGGAGAAAGCGCAGCATACCCACCGTGCCTGCTTCTTCACAACCAGTGGCCACGGCCCAAACTTCCGCTCCCTGGGGCAAGTCCTTTGCCAAATGAATAAAGCTGTCCAGCATCACTGCAACCCCCGAGGCATTGTCGTTGCCCCCGGGCACATGGACACCCCGCACCTCCCGATCCACTAGCAGAGCTACCACCACTACCAGATAAAGGGCAAAGGGCCAAGGCAAGTAGCGGTAATAGTTCGGTAAATCCAGCCCGGCAACGGCAGCAATTCCCGCCGTCAGGGCAAGGATGAGGATAATCAGGATACAGGCATTCATGAGCAAAAAGGACTGACGAAATCCTGTAACCATTTTGGGGTGAAAGTTTAAACCTGAACGAGATGTGTCATAGTGGGCAACTAGAATTATTCTGGAAAGCATCTCCCCATCCTCCGAAGGATTTAGCTTGCGGGCAATGACATTCTGACTCTTGCCCTTGGGCAAGAGCTTTGTCAACACTTCGAAGGTATGGCTCTCCAGCGCGTAAGCCAGCACATTGACCAGGGCCAGCACCGCCGCTGCCACAGGCCAAAAGGGGATAATTACGGCCACCACTATCATGATGAAGTAGTAGAGCCCATAGGCCCATGAAAAGGTAGGCACAGACTTAAAGGGCTGCACCGTAACTTCATCAGCCATTGGCTGCAGTTTATCCTCAATGTACTTGGCAGCATTGCGTTCGGCTCGAGTAGTAGATCCCCGGGGTCCTATTTTTTCGGCCAGGTCCTCGATATACTGAAACATTAAATTCCTCCTTCCAGTATTGGCTATTCTACTGCTTGTCCAGCCTATGAACCTACATTTCTCCAAAGCTCATCCCGCCGCCCACTCTTCCTCTGGACCTGGGCTGGTGCGCCCACTGCCACGGCCCCTGGAGGGACGTCCCTAGTGACAACTGCTCCCGCTCCCACCACTGCTCCGGCGCCAATTTTGACCCCAGGCATCACTATGGCCCTGCCGCCAATGACGGCATCGGGGCCGATCTCTACTGCCCCCAACCGATATTCCTTGCGCAAGAATTCGTGGGTAACGATACATGCGTCCATGCCGATAATTACATTGTCGCCAATGTCAATTAGTTGCGGAAAGAGCCAGTCCAACTGGGCGTTTAGACCGATGGAGACCTTGGCCCCCACCTTAACCCCCAGGCGCCGGTACAGCCAGCGCTTCAGGGCCAGACTAGGGCAAATCCGGGCGATGGTCTGGACGATAAAGTTCCTGGTCAACCTCCATACCGAGACAATCTTATATGTATAACTCATGCTGTTTTCAGGGCCAACTGGATAAGAAGTATATTTTCTGCTCATGCCACCACCAGCCCTGCGCCAATGGTCGGACCGATCTGAATTAACAAATACAGCTCCGCCAGGGGAACCAAGATAAATAAAAGCAGTAACTTGAGTAACATAGCATCCCCCTAACCAACATTACTAATTATTATTAGTTCTCCTGAACTTTAATTGGATTATACCATATTACTCCTGAAAACCGGACCTTGACTAAGGTAACATTACTGCTTATGATATTAACTTTTATGTAGTTGTAACTATTAAACAAATCCCCCATACCTGCTCCGAAGAACTGGTGTAGGGGACTAAGGATTATCTTGATTTGGTGGACCTGAAGGGGATCGAACCCTCGACCTCTGCGTTGCGAACGCAGCGCTCTCCCAGCTGAGCTACAGG
>DAIOXA010000296.1:0-2540 GCA_036758185.1 Bacillota bacterium | reverse complement strand
ATCGCCCAACGGGCGGCAAAGACGGCGTCCCCCGTCCTGATCTATGGCGAGACGGGGACAGGCAAAGAGTTGGTAGCCCAGAGCATACATCAGTCCAGCCCACGCAGGACAGGACCCTTCATTGCCCAAAACTGCGCTGCCCTGCCCGGGTCGCTGCTGGAGGGTATTCTCTTTGGCACAGTAAAGGGCAGCTTTACCGGAGCAGTGGACCGCCCCGGCCTCATCGAACAGGCCGATGGCGGTACCCTCCTCTTGGATGAAATAAATTCCATGGACATTGACCTCCAGGCCAAGCTACTCCGAGTCCTCCAGGACAACCGCGTGCGCCGTGTGGGCGGCCTCAAGGAAATCCCCACCGACGTGCGGATTATTGCCACTACTAATACCCAACCCCTGACCGCAGTAGAACAGGGCAGCATCCGCCAGGATCTCTACTACCGTCTGGCGGTGGTAAACGTCGCCCTGCCGCCCCTGCGCCAGCGCCGCGAGGACATTCCCCAGCTCGCCCGCTACTTTGTCTGCAAGTATAACCAGCGCTTCAGCCTCTCGGCCCAGGGGATAACCCCCGAAGCCATGGCCAGTTTCCAGACCCATTCATGGCCGGGCAACGTCCGGGAACTGGAACATATCATCGAAGGAGCCATGAATATCATGGGAGAGGAGGAGTGGATTGACCTGCACCATCTCCCCCCCGGCTTTGTCCAACATGGTCCTGAGCTGGGCTTGGCAGGTCTCGAAGGATGCACCCTCCCCCAGGCAGTGGCCTATGTTGAGGAAAACATGATTGCCATGGCCATGGACAAGACCGACGGCAATATAACCCAGGCCGCTAGGCTCTTGGGTCTCACCCGTCAGGCCCTGCAGTACAAGCTGGGCAAACTGACACCAAACTGAGTTAACGCTGAGGGGCTGTCCCAGGACAGCCCCTTGCCTGCTATTCAACTGAAGTACTGTATCACTCCGTCTAATATAGGTCCTGACTCAAGCCGACATAGCCACGACACTGCTTTAAACTCTTTCTCCCCAGGTCGTTGACAAAGATATCCGCCAGGTTCCAGGTTAGGTACTCCGGCGCCTTAGAACGATTGAGTCGCTTGTTCATCTCTTTATTCCTCCGTGCACATCTCTAAAGTTTTCGGCATTGCTCATTACTTCTAGGCTGAAAAGACCAGAGGTCATGGCCAGCCGACGCAAAATCGGCCAGTACATCCCTGGGGATTTGCCGATCTTGCCCAGGATGTTGACGTACAGCCCGCGACAAAGGCGGCGGTACTGAGGTAGGGGATTGGGTTTGGCGACGGTCATGGCTTGGGCCAGGGCCAGGGCACTGCGAAAGGCGTAGCTCAATCCCTCGGCAGAGCTGGGACTGATCCAGCCCGCAGCCTCGCCGATGAGGATGACGCCCCCTCGGCCCAGGCAAATCTGGTGGGGTGAAGAGGCCCGCAGCAGATGACAGCCCCGGCGCTTAATGCTGCTGGTCAAATTGTACCCACGTTGGTCTAGCTTTTGCTTCAATAACTCAAACCTGCCAAGGATATCTGTCCCGGCAGGTATAGCTGCCCCCACCAGGACGGCATTGTCTTTAGGGATGGTCCAGGCATAAAAATCGGTGACTTGGGGGTCAAAAATCGCCGAGTAATAGGGCAGGGGAAGATCTGCCTGGAACCACTCTTGAACTGCTATGTACATCGGTGGCATAGCAACCCCCAAGCCCAAGCTCTCCCGCACCCGGGACATAGCCCCGTCGGCGCCTACCACCAGGCAAGCTTCCACCGTTTCAACCTTGCCCCCTTGGGCGAAGATAACCCGGTAACCTTGGTCAGTCTTCTCTAGCCTGTGAAAAAGCACTTGCCAGCGCAGTTCTACCTGGGGTGGAATGAGTCTAACCAGCCAGCGGTCGAACCGCTCCCTATCGACATTGATATAATTCCGGGGATAGTAGCGTTCTATGCCGGTAGCCAGGTCAAGGGTGCGCACCGTAAAGAGCTGAGGTCCCACCAAGACGCTGCAGGGCAGGCCCAGCCCAAATCGGGCCAGCATGGACTGGGCATCGGGGGCTAATAGTCCCCCGCAACATTTCTCCTGACCTCCGGCAAAAGGCTGACCTAAATCCCTGCGCTCCAGAACCAAGACGCTCAGCTCAGTACCTAGCAATCGGGCCAGAGTGGCCCCTGCCGGGCCGCCACCAATAATAACTACATCGTACATGGCTTCACCTCTCTTCGCATTTCCCTTGGGCGTTGTTAATTATTCTGCTCAACTCAAAAAAATTCCTCTTTTGGACAAGAACCCCCCAATTATGCCTGACCCATTGCGAATAAAAGAGTAAAGGCAACAAACATAGGAGGTGCTTGCAGTGAAAAAGATTCTAGCAATTTGCTTCGCCCTGGTTCTGGTCCTAACCATGCTTCCTGGGGCCATGGCCGCCAGTGAATCCCCTGAAGATGATGTCATCATATCCGTGCAGGATGAGGACGGCGAACCCGGCGAAGACCCCGAGGACCCTGCAGACCCCGAGGACCCCGAGGACCTCGAAGATC
>DAIOXA010000295.1:1885-2543 GCA_036758185.1 Bacillota bacterium | reverse complement strand
GGTGGCTCACATCGTCAAAAAGTATGACAACACCCGCCTGGAAAACGACGACCTGATTTCCATCGGCACCGTGGGGCTAATAAAGGCCATCAATACCTTTGATATGGATAAGGGTGTCAAGCTGGCAACCTATGCGGCGAAATGTGTGCAAAATGAAATTCTCATGCAACTTCGGGCCATGAAAAAGAATCGGGACGATATTTCCTTAGAAGAGCCCCTGGGTGTAGATCAAGAGGGCAATGAACTCTCCCTTATGGATATTTTGGGTTATCAGTCGGACCTGTTTGAGAAGGTCAACCAAAAGATAGAAGTTGCTATACTGTTGGAGACCATGAAGCGCCTGCCCAAGCGGGAACGCTATGTCTTGGAAAGGCGTTTTGCCCTGGCAGATGGGCGCAGCTGGGCCCAGCGGGAAATTGCGGCCAAGCTGGGAATTTCCCGTTCTTATGTGTCTAGAATAGAGAAGAGGGCGCTACGCCTCCTAAACAGTTATCTACGCAGCACCCATTAGCAGGAAATCCCACTACCTTTACCGAACTATTATTGGTGGCTATAGAGGAGGTGGCGCGGTGCTCAAAAAACTGACGCCGGATTTATATGTAAAGAGCATATACCACATAGATTTGGAGGACCTGCATCGTCGAGGCATCAAGGCTAT
>DAIOXA010000295.1:0-1867 GCA_036758185.1 Bacillota bacterium | reverse complement strand
CCCTTACCTGACCAGCGCTTAATAGCCTGGCTCAAGGGCGTCCAGGCCAAAGGGTTTTCTGTTTACATCGTCTCCAATAACTCCCGGGACCGGGTCCAGAAGTTTGCCCGGGCCTTTGGCGTTCCCGCCATTTCCAAGGCAGTCAAGCCCCGCCGGGGGGCCTTCCGCACCGCCTGTGAGGCGATGGGGGTTAAGCCCCAGGAGGCCGCAATTGTAGGAGACCAGGTCTTTACCGATGTCTTGGGGGGCAACCGCCTGGGGGTGTATACCATTCTGGTGGCGCCCGTCAGCGGTAAGGAGTTTGTGGGGACCAAGTTCATGCGCATGTTGGAGCGCGTTGTTCTGCGTAAACTAAAAATGCTGGGCTTGACCGACAGCCCCAATGAATAATACTTGCCCCCTTGAGCATAGTATTTAGATATAGCAAAGGGGAGGGCCAAGCATGGAAAATCTTAGTCCAGAAATGGTTTATTGCCAAGAAATCGACATATCCTCGGGACACCTGCCCCTGACCCTGCTCCGGCAGGCGGTGGCTGAGACACCCCATGGGCGCAGAAAGTTGCAGAACATTGGCCTGGTCCGGGATGGCAATCGGGTCCTGATTAAGTTGTACTTCTCTTGGCTGGGAGAAAATGAGCATTAAACGCCACTGTCACCGGAGAAAGCAGGGTTATATCTATTTAGTGGTGCTCTGTCTTTAATAAGTAATTAATTATTTAGAAGGAATTAATAATTTTTTCGAGAATTAATTCCCCCGAAAGGGGGAATTTTTGATGCATTATAATCTGGCCAATCTCCTGGCGGGCCTAGCCATTATAAGCATATTGGCCCTTTCTCTCATTCCCTTAGCTGCGGGAACTCAAGGGGCAGTGGCAGTGGAGCAGGCTGCCCAACAGCTGGCCCAGGAACTCTCCTGCGTGCGCCAAAGGGCTGTGGCAGAGAACCAAACATATTCCGTCTACTTTGAATGGGGTAGTAAGTCTTTCGCAATTAGGGCGGCGGACATGTCCGGTGTTATGCGCAGGGTTATGCTTCCCCCTGGGGTGGAATGGTATGGTCCCTTTACCGAAAAAATTCTCTTCAAAGGCACTGGAAAGGTCGACCAAGGCGGAACCATCACCTTCGTCCACCCCCAGTCAGGGGAGAAAGTTGGAGTGGTCATCGCCCCTTTTACGGGAAGAATCCAAATCAGTAGGGGGGAGAAGAAGTAATGCCGGATCAACTGGTGGAACAAGCCGTTGCCGCTCGCGCTACAGATGTTCATCTGGAGCCAGGCCAGGATAGCCTGCGCATCCGCCTGCGGATAGATGGGACCCTCCTTCCCCTACACCATCTCAATGGGGAAGAGGGTCGGCAACTGTGTGGCCGCATCAAGGTGCGAGCGGGTATGGACATTGCCCAGCGCTTGCTACCCCAAGATGGCAGTCTGCATTTGACGGTACTGGACCAGGCCTGGGATATACGGGTTGCCAGTCAGCCCACAATCCTGGGGGAAAAACTAGTCCTGCGTCTCCTCCCCGGCCAGCCGGTGCAACAGGAGCTAACTGCCTTAGGCATGAACCAGCGTACCGCCAGCCAATTTGCCCGCCTCCTCCACAAAGGCCAAGGCCTGATCTTGGTCACTGGCCCCACCGGCTGTGGCAAGACGACGACGCTGTACACTGCCCTCAACTTGCTGGATATTGTCCACCTCAACATCATGACGCTAGAAGATCCGGTGGAGTATCGCTTGCCGGATATCGTCCAGACTCAGGTCAATTACCGGGGCGGTCTGGACTTTGCCGCCGCCCTCCGGGGCGCCCTGCGCCAGGACCCCGATGTCATGCTTGTAGGGGAAATACGCGATCCCGAGACGGCGGCCATCAGC
>DAIOXA010000294.1:0-2580 GCA_036758185.1 Bacillota bacterium | reverse complement strand
GGGCCATGGAGAAGTACGGCGCTGACAAACCGGACCTGCGCTTCGCCATGGAGCTTGTGGACATATCTGAACTGGTGGAGACCAGTGAGTTCAAGGTTTTTTCCGGGGCCGTTGCTGCGGGAGGGTCGGTGCGGGGTATTAAGGTGTCGGCTGAGTTTAGCCGCAAGGAACTGGACCAGCTTGGAGAATTCGTTGCGCATTATGGCGCCAAGGGTTTGGCCTGGATGGTGGTGGAAACTGAGGGGGTGCGCTCCCCCATTGCCAAGTTCTTTTCGCCGGATCAGTTAGATCAACTGATTGCCGCCTTTGCTGCCCAGCCTGGCGACGTCCTCCTCTTTGTGGCCGATGCCGACACATACGGCGTTGTTCTCCCTGCCTTGGGCGCCCTGCGGGTGCACCTTGGCCACCAGCAAAAACTTTATGACGAGAATGCTGTTAAGGCCTGTTGGGTTGTGGATTTCCCTCTTTTTGAATATGATGGCGAAGAAGACCGGTATATTGCTGCCCATCACCCCTTTACCGCCCCCGTGCTAGGAGATGAGGTCAAGCTGGCCGACGAGCCAGCCTCGGTACGGGCCCAGGCCTATGACCTGGTCATCAACGGGGTGGAAATTGCCGGTGGTAGCGTCAGGATTCACAGCGCCGAAATTCAGCAGGCTGTGTTTAAGGCCATTGGCTTTAGCCCCCAGGAGGCACAGCGCCGCTTCGGCTTCCTCCTGGAAGCTCTGGCCGCCGGGGCCCCTCCCCATGGTGGTATCGCCTGGGGCTTTGACCGCCTAGTAGCCATGCTGGCTGGGGAGAGCAGCATCCGCAACGTCATCGCTTTTCCCAAGACCAACAGTGCCTCCGACCCAATGACTGAAGCCCCCTCCCCCGTGGATGAAAAGCAACTGGCGGAATTGAAACTTAAATTAAAATAACCGGAGAAAAGGGGACGGACCTACTTTTAGCCTGCAAGGCCAAAAGTAGGTCCGTCCCCGAATTGGCCTAATCGCTGATTAGGCCAATAACTTGCTGGTGGAAATCTTCCGTCTCCACTGGTGTCTCCCGATATGTGGTGACGAGATTCAGTTTACCACGACTGATGGCCCCGATGAATATAAACCCACTTACATTGACAAAGGCCATCCTTCCCATTAGGCAAGCGTGGCTGACAGCTCTATTTTTTATAAACTTCAGCAGCTCTCCCTGAGTTACCAGGGAATTGATGGAGTGTAGGTCTTGGCCTAGGACTCTTGTGGCAAAACGTTCAAGGCAGTGCAGGGTTATGTTGATATCGTGGTTGCGAAAGTTATGAATGGAAAAGTTCCCTGGCTGGGCGGCGTGGGTTACCCGTAGCTTTGTTTCCGAGAGGGTGCACTTAAATGAGGCGCCGTTGCCGTCGATGAGGAGCAGGGAGCGGCGGGGGCCGTCGCCGGTCTCTGAGGCTACTAGCAAGAGCTTGGCCGGATTAATGATAGCTTGTTCCGCAGTAGCTATCAGTTGCCGATAATGTTCAGAGAACAGTTTTTGCGGCAGCGGGCCAAAGTAGTTTTTTACGGCATAACAATTGCAATAGAAGGCTGTATTCAAATTGCGGCGTAGCTCCTTGCGCAGCAGGTTCCCGGTATTGGCCTGAACACGGTACTTGCGATGCTTGACCACCAGTCTTTCTACATCGTCCATGGCCACTTCATTTAGGGCCCGGTCCAGGGGTTGGGGATGGAGGCCGATAAGGGGATTAAAATCGCTGACGGCATCCAATGTCAGTTGTCGAGGTTGGCAAGAAAATAAAAAATACAGGCCGTTATTGTGCCAGACCAATTTTTCATCGCCCAAGAAGCAGTCTGTCTGCTTGGGCAGAACTGGTTCTGCCAGAGGGCGAATGTACTGGGAGTGTTCAACCTTTGGATAAATATCAGGAAGTATTACGGTAACTGTGCACAAGGACAGCCCCCCTTTCTAATTCAAAATATTTTAGTGCTGTTTAAGTATACCAAAAACCTCTGTCGAATCTTGTTGAAACAGGGCTTAAGTCAAACTAAGTTTTCCCAAGAGATCGTGGATAAAGTTTGATCCCCGAGAAATGATGAGTCCTGTAAGAAAGTAGTCGATCCAAGGGACCGAGAGTTGAACCGATAAGGCATTCAACAAGCCCGTGGTGGTAACGGTGGCAAGCAAAATCCCCACGACGATCGAACTTAGTCTACTCTTCCAGCCACTGATTGCCGGAATGGCTGACTTTATGATGTCTACACAGACTTCAACCAAGACGGCAAGCACAACTAAGGATGCAAAGGCATTGGCCATTTCTTCTTCCCCCTTTCATATTCTCTTACTAAAAAATACTAACCATCAAGGCCATTTAGCACCTTTTGGGTAATTGTTTTTCCAGTTGCATTGCCAGTTTGAATTATGATAAACTGAAATTAGTCAAAAGAATCCCTGCTGTGTGCGCATTAAAACTGTGTTTTTTGAGCCAACAAATTAGAAACGGGAGCTTAGTCTCCGGCGGTCTAGAATAAGCCCTTCAGCATTTAGGGGACATTCGCAGCCGTTGGGCTGGCACCCACCTGCAGAAGCAGGTTCAAAAAATGCGGT
>DAIOXA010000293.1:0-2581 GCA_036758185.1 Bacillota bacterium | reverse complement strand
TAGGTCACTGGCCCGGTGCAGGACAATGAGCTTTGGCATTTCCCAAGGAGATTACCGAGCAAAATCTGTAACCCTTAACTCCCTGGGCAGCCAGTTTTCTCTGTATCGGGGTCAAGAACTTCTGGGCGACTTGCAGCTGGGTGTGCCGGGTAAGCACAATATCCTTAATGCCGTGGCGGCAGCAGCCCTGGCCCTGGAATTGGGGGTAGATTTTAATGCCATCCAAGATGCCCTGGCGGTATTTAAAGGAGCGAAGCGTCGCTTTCAAATTCTTTCTCATGAGCCCTACATGGTGGTGGACGACTATGCCCATCATCCCACCGAGGTTCGGGCCACCTTGGAAGCGGCCAAGAGCATTGTCGGTGGTAGGATAATAGCCATTTTTCAACCCCACCGCTATACCCGCACTCAGTACTTCATGGAGGAATTCGCCCATTCCTTCCAGCAGGCAGATATTGTCATCATTGATAATATTTACGCTGCATCGGAGCAACCTATATTGGGGGTAGATGCCCAACTTTTGGCCCAAAAAACTGCTGCAGTCCATCCTGGCCAGGTCATGCAACTCAGCGGCTGCCAGGCAATAGTCCACTGGGTCAGCAATAATTGTCGACAGGGGGACATGGTTCTAACCATGGGAGCTGGGGATATATTCAAGGTGGCCCGGCGACTTGTCGAAATCTGCCAGCAGCATCTAGCAGGTAAATTCCTTCCTATGGTAGAATAGGTAAGGGGATAGAGGAGGAGAAGCACCTTGTTAAAGAAACATGTACACTTTGTTGGGATAGGGGGCATGGGTATGAGCGCCATAGCCCGAATTATGCTGGAAAGAGGCTATATCGTCAGTGGCTCTGACCTGCGTAGCACCGAATTGACCGAGAATTTAGAGCGACTGGGAGCTACCATCTATCGAGGCCACTCTGGGGAGTATCTAGGCGGCGCCGAAATGGTAGTTTATTCCAGTGCCGTCCCCAAGGACAACCCCGAGCTATCCGCAGCAAAGAAATCCAAGGTAGAGATATTGCACAGGGCCGATGCCTTGGCCAAGATAATAAATGAAGCCACGGGGGTGGCCGTGGCCGGCGCCCATGGCAAGACCACCACTACATCCATGTTGGGCCTGACTCTGGCGGGCTGCGGCCTGGACCCCACCGTCATGGTAGGGGCTTTCAGCGACGATCTTGCAGGCAACGCTCGCTTAGGGTGTAGCCCCTATGTCGTGGCAGAAGCCGATGAAAGCGATCATTCCTTCTTAAAATATACCCCCTATGCCGCTATCATAACAAATGTATCTCCTGACCATCTGGAAAACTTCGGGGGCGATTTTTGCAAGCTGGTGGAAGACTATCGCCAGTTTTTGGACAAGGTTAAACCCCAAGGCTTTTCAGTGCTCTGCACCGACGATGCCATCCTTCGGGATATGCAGCGCGAGGCCAAACATAAAACCTACAGCTACGGATTTAATGGGGATGCCGATTACCGGGCCTTTAATTTGGAGTTCAGTCCCAATGGCAGTACCTTTGACATCTGTTACCAGGGCAGCAAGCTGGCAGAAGTGGAGCTGTCGGTGCCGGGAGAGCACAATGTCCTCAATGCCCTAGCGGTGCTAGCTACAGGGCACCAATTGGGAGTGGACATGAATTGCATGGCCCAGGCAATACGCAACTTTCACGGCGCCCGCCGCCGCTTCCAGAAAATTGGCCAGCACAACGACATACTGGTTGTCGACGACTATGCCCACCATCCTACCGAAATCATGGTCACCCTGCGAACTGCCAAGCTCCAGGAAAAGAAGAGGGTGGTCGCCTTCTTCCAACCCAAACGCTATACCCGGACTAAATTTCTTTTTGATGAATTCACCGAAGCCTTTGCCGATGCCGACATCCTCATCCTCTCGGAAATCTATCCCTTCGGCGAAGACCCCATACCCGGCATTACTTCCGAGGCCCTTAAGACAGCCATCGAGACCAAGACGGGGCGAGAGGTCCTCCTCCTCCCCTATCGCCATAGCGAGATTGTGACCAAGCTCATGGAGATATTAGAACCCGGAGACCTGGCCATGATTATGGGGGCCGGCGACGATATCGCCGATTTGGCCAAAAAGGTCATGGCTGCCGTTAAAGAAAGAAAATGAGAGAGCAGCTGTTGTCCAAGTCTGTCAGCCAGCACAACATCCTGCCCTTGACTTCCAAGTGTGGCGTCAGTCGCCTATTCTGTAGCCATCGCTATAACCCGCCCAAGGTTCGGGCGGGTTTTTTCGGCGAGTTGGCTCTGGACACCATAGGTACAAATGGACCTCCTAAATCCCAAGGAGAAAATCGTCATCGGAGAATCTGCCACCGGACTTTGCGAGGGCGAGCCTTTCAGCCATCCCCGAGCTAGAGAGATAATCCGGTTGCTGCGTCGGCGTTTTTCCGGACCCCCATTCAAATTACCACCAACGGCATCGGTCTCTGCCACAATCTGGTTGCCTTGCTGGCCCAGGCGGATCCCCTGGAGCTAATCGTGTCGCTGAACAGTGCAAATCCCCCCCCTGGGGTGGGGATCATCCGGCAGAGGCCGTTCTCGCCTGCATCGCCAG